>NZ_JBHXSO010000006.1:164799-191064 GCF_042714775.1 Streptomyces sp. NPDC058691
ATGCTGGGGCTTCCCGCGCGCCACCCCCCCTACAACCCCGCCCTCCCGCCCCCGGGCGTCGCCCCCCCACACTTCGGGGGGGTCCCCCCGGCCCCCCCCCCGGGGGGCACCGCCGTGTTTAACGGCCTTAGGGCCGTTCGGTACGTTGAGTAACGGAAAGTGAGCACCAGCGTGGCGCAGCCAGTCTCGTCCAGACTCCCCGTCTTCCCGTGGGACCGGCTCGAACCGTACAAGGCCACGGCCGCCGCACACGCCGGCGGCATCGTCGACCTGTCGGTGGGCACGCCCGTCGACCCCGTCCCCCACATCGTCCGCCGCGCGCTGAGCGAGGCTTCCGACAGCCCCGGCTACCCCACCGTGTGGGGCACCCCCGAGCTGCGTGCCGCCATCACCGGCTGGGCGGGGCGCCGGCTCGGAGCGCAGGACCTGGGGGACACCCACGTGCTGCCGGTCGTCGGCTCCAAGGAACTGGTCGCCTGGCTGCCGACCCAGCTGGGCCTGGGCGCCGGCGACAAGGTCGCGTACCCGCGGCTGGCCTACCCGACGTACGAGGTCGGTGCGCGCCTCGCGGGCGCCGAGCCGGTCGTCTACGACGAGCCGACCGAGCTCGACCCGGCGGGACTGCGGCTGCTGTGGCTCAACAGCCCCTCCAACCCCACCGGGCGGGTGCTCGGCAAGGACGAACTGCGCCAGGCCGTGGCCTGGGCGCGCGAGCACGGCGTGCTGGTCTTCAGCGACGAGTGCTACCTGGAGCTGGGCTGGGAGGCCGACCCGGTCTCGGTGCTGCACCCGGACGTCTGCGGCGGCTCGTACGAGGGCATCGTCGCCGTCCACTCGCTGTCCAAGCGCTCCAACCTGGCCGGCTACCGGTCCGCCTTCCTGCTGGGCGACCCGGCCGTACTGGGCGAGCTGCTGCAGATCCGCAAGCACGGCGGCATGATGACGCCCGCCCCGGTGCAGGCCGCCACCATCGCGGCCCTCGGCGACGACGCCCACGTGGCCGGGCAGCGCGAGCGCTACGCGCGGCGCCGGGCCGCGCTGCGCACCGCGTTCGAGGCGGCCGGTTTCCGCATCGAGCACAGCGAGGCCAGCCTGTACCTGTGGGCCACCCGCGACGAGTCGGGCTGGGACACGGTCGCCGATCTGTCCAAGCGCGGCATCCTGGTGGCGCCGGGCGACTTCTACGGCGCGGCCGGCGAGCGGTTCGTGCGGATCGCCTTCACGGCCACCGACGAACGGGTCGCGGCCGCCGTGCGGCGCCTGGCCGTCTGACGGGCCGGCCGAGGAGTACCGGAAGCGCCCGAAGGACCCGGGGAGCCGAGGCTCGCCGGGCCCTTCCGGTGCGGCTGTGGGGGGTCAGCCGCCGAGGGGAAGCCCCTTCAGGGGAAGCTGGTCGGTGGTGGGCAGGCTCTGCAGCGGCAGGCCGGTCTTGCCGGCCTTCTTGCCGACCTCCACGGCGGCGCCGCCGATGGTGCCCACCGCCTTCGTGGCGACGCCGCTGACGGCCGGCTGGGCCGTCTTGCCGAGGCCGGCCACCGTGCGCGCCGTGGCGGGCACGGTCTGCTGGACGGCCTTCGTGGCACCGGAGTCCTTGGCGACGTTCGTGACCGTGCCGGCGACTTCCGGGGCCTTGTCCACGTTGGTCAGCCCACCCAGGTCGCCGACCTGCGGCAGCTCGGCTGCGGACGCGGCACCGGCACCGATGAGAGGAGCCGCGGCCGCGCCGACCAGCAGGGCGGCCCGGGCGATCCGACGCGTGAGGGGGAGAGACATGGTGCTCCTTTTACGGAGAGACGACAGTTACGGCGTGACATGTCCGCGGGGCGGACGTCGTGACTACCGCGTGAGGTGCCCCGAAGGTTTCGGCCGCCTTGGGTAAAGAGTTGGTAATGCGGCGAGTTTCGGCGACCGCTAAAGCGGAGCAATTCGGGCGGGTTGAGCTGCACCGACGAAACGTCACGGCCTGTCCTCAGATGGGGTTTTGACGGTCCGTGAAGTCGGTTTCCCATCTGATGGGTTTGGCGTACAAGCGACCCGCCTGAGGGTGAATGCCCGCACTATTGCGCGACGGTGATGCGCACGTCTTCCGCGGCCGCGCCGGAATCGGCGCCATTCGATTTCGTCCAGCCCTCGCCGGAGGCCGCCGCCGACCACTCGCGGTGCGCGAACGCCACCTTTTCGACCTTCAGTTCATGGGCGTGCGCCACCGCCCACTGCGCCAGTTCCCAGCCCCGCCGGGCGTCGCCACCGCCGCGTGCCCCGCCGTCGGCGGGCGCGGAGGGCACGGCCACCGTGCGCCGTCCCGCGGCCTGTTGGGCACCGCCCTTGACGCGCTCCGGGGTGTCGCCGTTCTTCGCGTCGCGCTTGGCGCCGGCCTCCGTGCCGGGATCGGCGGCCGCCATGGTCCGCGGCGCCACGTCCGGGCCGAACTCCCGTACCAGGCGGGTCCGTACCCTCGCGGGGTCCCCGCCGGCGACGGTCCGCCCGCCGTCCGCCGCCGTGCAGGTCAGTGCCCCACCGTGACGGCCGGTGAGGGCGGCGGCCAGCAGCACCGCGTCACCCTCGTGCTTGGCGTACGCCTGCGGATAACCGCTCTTCTGCACCCGCTGCGCGGCCACGGTGAGCGGGAGCCGCGAATAGCCCTGGATCTTCACCAGGCCGTCGAAGAACTCGTTGGAGGCGTAGACCGGGTCCATGATCTGCGCCGCCGTGCCCCAGCCCTGCGAGGGGCGCTGCTGGAACAGGCCCATCGAGTCCCGGTCGCCGTGGTTGATGTTGCGCAGCGCGGACTCCTGCATCGTCGTCGCCAGCGCTATCGCCACGGCACGCTCCGGCAGTCCGCGGGAACTGGCAACGGCGGCGATCGTGGAGGCGTTGGCGGCCTGTTGCGGCTCCAGCCGCAGCGTCCCTCCCTCTACGGCCACCGTGCACTCGGCATGCCCGGGACCGCCCCCGATGCCGCCGTAGTGGTACGCGGCGTATCCCGCGACGCCCAGCAGCACCAGGGCCGCGGTGAGCACCCGCGCGGCCCGCCCCCGCTTCTTCGGGGCGCGCGCGGCGGGACCTGACGTCGGCATCGGCTTCGGCACGCGCACACCGTACCGAAGGCGGCTGTGCCGACCCCCGGATTGATCCCCCGGTAGGGTCGGCAGCATGGAACGGCCCGTGCTCGATCTCAGTCAGGACGCCGCCGCGGTGACGGCGCAGCTCGTCGACATCCCCTCCGTCAGCCTCGCCGAGAAGCCCTTGGCCGACGCCGTGGAGGAGGCACTGCGCGCCCTGCCGCACCTCACCGTCGACCGCGACGGCGACGCCGTGGTCGCCCGCACGAATCTGGGGCGCGCCGAGCGGGTCGTGCTCGCCGGGCACCTGGACACCGTGCCCATCGCCGACAACGTGCCCTCCCGGCTGGACGACGACGGCATTCTGTGGGGCTGCGGCACCACCGACATGAAGTCCGGCGTCGCGGTCCAGCTGCGGCTAGCCGCCACCCTCCCCGAGCCCAATCGCGACCTCACCTTCGTCTTCTACGACGCCGAGGAGATCGAGGCCGAGCGCAACGGGCTGCGGCGGCTGGTCCAGCATCACCCCGACTGGCTGGAGGGCGACTTCGCGGTGCTGCTGGAGCCCACCGACGCCAAGGTCGAGGGCGGCTGCCAGGGCACCTTGCGGGTCCGCGTCGAGACCTCCGGCCGCCGGGCCCACTCCGCCCGCAGCTGGCTCGGCGAGAACGCCATCCACAAGGCCGCGCCGGTCCTCGCCCGGCTCGCCGCGTACGAGCCCCGGCAGGCCGTCATCGACGGGCTGACCTACCACGAGGGCCTCAACGCCGTCATGATCGAAGGCGGTCACGCCGGCAACGTCATCCCCGACTCCTGCGCGGTGATCGTCAACTTCCGCTTCGCCCCGGACCGTTCCGAGGCCGAGGCCTTCGCCCACGTCCGCGAGGTCTTCGAGGACTTCGACGTGCTGCTCACCGACAGCGCCCCCGGCGCCCTTCCGGGCCTGTCCCACCCCGCCGCGGCGGCGTTCGTGGCGGCCATCGGCACCGAGCCCGCGCCCAAGGACGCCTGGACCGACGTCGCCCGCTTCTCCGCGCTCGGCGTCCCCGCGGTGAACTACGGCCCCGGCGACCCCAAGCTCGCCCACACCCGCGAGGAGCACGTCGTCGTCGCCGCCGTCCTGGAGGCGGAGCGGAAACTGCGCGCCTGGCTGGCGTAACGAGCTGTTAAGCGGCGCGTTCTTGATCCGCGCGGTGGGCGCGTGCGTACCCTGACCGGACCGGGGGGACGCAGCGAAAGGAGCGCGACATGGACCATGACGCGGAGGAGGCGGCGGCGGCCGAGACGGCGGCGGCGGAGGGCAGCTCCACAGGGCGTGACTGGCCCGAGCGCCACACCGGCCCGGTGGTGCGCCGCCGGGGCCAGGTGCAGAAGTCCACCACCGACCAGCGGCTGCTGGACACCCGCGGCCCGTCGGACTGGGTGCACGGCGACCCCTGGCGCGTGATGCGCATCCAGTCCGAGTTCGTCGAGGGCTTCGGCGCCTTGGCCGAACTCGGCCGCGCCGTCAGCGTCTTCGGCTCCGCCCGCACGGCCGAGGGCGCCCCGGAGTACGAGACCGGCGTGCGCATCGGCCGCGCCCTGGCGGAGGCCGGCTTCGCCGTCATCACCGGCGGGGGCCCGGGCGCCATGGAGGCGGCCAACCGCGGCGCGTGCGAGGCGGGCGGCGTGTCGGTGGGGCTCGGCATCGAGCTCCCCTTCGAGCAGGGGCTCAACCCCTACGTCGACATCGGTGTGAACTTCCGCTACTTCTTCGTCCGCAAGACGATGTTCGTGAAGTACGCCTCCGGCTTCATCGTGCTGCCCGGCGGCTTCGGCACGCTGGACGAGCTCTTCGAGGCCCTCACCCTGGTGCAGACCCGTAAGGTCACGCAGTTCCCCATCGTCCTGTTCGGCACCGCCTACTGGCGGGGCCTGGTCGACTGGGTCCGGGAGACCGTCGTCCACCAGGGCAAGGCGTCCCCGGTGGACCTGGAACTGCTGCACCTCACCGACGACGTGGACGAGGCCGTCGCGCTGGTGACCAAGGAGAGCGGCGACTAGCCGTTCCGTCCAGGCAGGCAGGCAGCCGGCGCGGACGGGCCCGTCAGGCCAGTCCGCGCCGGGCGACCGCCGGCGGGCGGTGCCCCGCGATGGAGGCGACCATGTCGAGCACCTGCCGGGTCTCGGCGACCTCGTGCACGCGGTACACCTGGGCGCCGAGCCAGGCCGACACCGCCGTCGTCGCCAGTGTGCCCAGCAGCCGTTCCTTGACCGGCCGGTCCAGCGTCTCGCCCACGAAGTCCTTGTTGGACAGGGAGACCAGCACCGGCCACCCCGTCGCCGCCATCTCCGGCAGGCGCCGGGTCGCCTCCAGGGAGTGCCGCGTGTTCTTCCCGAAGTCGTGCCCGGGGTCGATGAGGACGGCGTCCCGCCGCACCCCGAGGGCCACCGCCCGTTCGGCCAGCCCCACGGTGACCTTCAGGATGTCCGCCATCACGTCGTCGTAGCCCACGCGGTGCGGCCGGGTGCGCGGCTGCGCACCGCCCGCGTGCGTGCACACCAGGCCGGCGCCGTGCTTCGCGGCGACCTCGGCGAGCCGGGGGTCGACGCCGCCCCACGCGTCGTTCAGCAGGTCCGCGCCGGCTTCGCAGACGACCTCGCCGACCTCGTGCCGCCAGGTGTCCACGCTGATCACGACCTCGGGGTGGCACCGCCGCACATCGGCGACGAAGTCGGCCGTGCGCCGGATCTCCTCCTGCGCCGACACCTCCGCCCCCGGGCCCGCCTTGACGCCGCCGATGTCGATGATCGCGGCACCCTCGGCCACGGCCTGCTCCACGCGCGCCAGGGCGGGTTCGTCGCTGAACGTGGCGCCCTGGTCGTAGAACGAGTCGGGCGTCCGGTTCACGATCGCCATGATCACGGGCTCGTGCTCGCCGAATTCCCGTGTGCCCAGCCTCAGCATGTCGCGCCCGTCTCCTCGAAATGTGATCCGCCGACCGAAGATAGTCGCCGACCGCGCACCGCGCGCACAGCGCGGCGTGGCACGATCGTGCCGTACACGTCGGGCCGACCCCGGGAGAGGTCTTGTTCTGGTTCTTGCTCATCGCGCTGGTCGCGGTGGTCGCCGCGGTGGCCCTCGCGGTGCTCGGCGACGGAGGGGGGCTCCGCGACGTGGAGCCGGACCGGCTGGACGACCGCCTGCCGCGGGAGCGCCCGGTGGGGCGTGCCGACATAGAGCAGCTGCGGCTGCCGGTGGCCGTACGCGGCTACCGCATGCTCGACGTCGACGACGTGCTGGACCGGCTGGCCGCGGAACTCGCCCAGCGCGACGCGCACATCGCCGACCTGGAGGCCGCGCTCGCCGGGGCGCACGCCACCGCCTTCGGCGGCCACTCGCTGGTCAAGGACGCCGCCCAGGACGCGGAGGACGCGGCCCACGAGCCCAGTGGCCCCGGGGGCGAGCGATGAGCGGTGCGGTCGTCGGGGCGGACGGCAAGGCACGCTGCCCCTGGGGACTGGAGACGGCGACCTCCGCCGACTACCGGGAGTACCACGACACCGAGTGGGGACGCCCGGTGCACGGCGAGGCCCCGCTGTTCGAGCGGGTGTGCCTGGAGGCCTTCCAGTCGGGGCTGTCGTGGATCACGATCCTGCGCCGCCGCGAGGGCTTCCGGAAGGCCTTCGCGGGCTTCTCCCCGGACGCCGTGGCCGTCTTCACCGACGAGGACCGCGAGCGGCTGCTCGCGGACGCCGGCATCATCCGCAACCGCGCCAAGATCGATGCGGCGATCTCCAACGCGCGGGCCACGCTGGAGCTGCGCGAGGGGTACGAGGGCGGCCTGGACGCCCTCGTGTGGTCGTACGCGCCGGACCCCGCCATCAGGCCCGCCCCCCGCACCACCGAGGACGTACCGGCCGTCACGGCGGAGTCCACCGCCCTGGCCAAGGACCTCAAGAAGCGCGGTTTCCGCTTCGTCGGCCCCACCACCGCCTATGCGCTGATGCAGGCGTGCGGCCTGGTGGACGACCACCTGGCCGGCTGCTTCGCCCGCCGCTGAACCCCGTCGGGGTCAGCGCCCCAGGTAGCGGGGCTTCTCCTTCTTGAGGAACGCCTCGACCGCGATCCGGTGGTCCTCGGAGGCGCCCGCGCGGGTCTGCAGTTCGTCCTCCTTGGCCAGCGTCTCGACCAGCGAGTGGTCCTCGCCGTACGCCAGCGACTCCTTGACCGCCGCGTAGGCGACCGTGGGGCCCTGGGCGAGCCGGTGGGCGACCTGCGCGGCCTCGGCGGCCAGGTCGGCCGCCGGGACGAGCCGGTTGACGATGCCGAGTTCGTACGCCTCCTGGGCGGGCACCGTCCGCGGGAAGAGCAGCAGGTCGGCGGCGCGGCTGCGGCCGATGAGCCGGGGCAGCGTCCACGAGGCCCCGGAGTCGGCGGTGAGCGCGACGCCGACGAAGGAGGTGTTGAACCCCGCGGTGTCCGCGGCCACGCGGTAGTCGCAGGCGAAGGCGAAGCCCGCTCCCGCGCCCGCCGCGACGCCGTTGATCCCGGCGACGACCGGCTTGGGCATCGTCGTGATGGCCGTGATGATCGGGTTGTAGTGCTCGCGGACCGTGGACATCGCCGGCCCGCCGCCGCCCTTCTCGTCGGCGAGCGAGATGTGCTCCTTGAGGTCCTGGCCCACGCAGAACGCCTTGCCGGTCGCGGTCAGCAGCACCGCCCGCACCACCCGGTCGGCGCCCGCCGCCCGCAGGGCGTCGCGCAGGGCGACCTTGGTCTCGATGTTCAGCGCGTTCATCGCGTCAGGGCGGTTCAAGGTGATGGTGGCGAGCCCGTCGCTCACCTCGTACAGCACGGTGTCGGCCATGTGATCCCCTTCGTCGCGGCTCTCGTCCGGGGCCAGCATGCCGGAGATCATCACCCGCGAACATGTGACGTGCACCAAACATACGCGAGTGGGCGATCACCGAAATGGACTGTTTTGCGGGACCGGGTTCTCGAACGGATGGGAACCGATGTTGGTCATCGGGTCACCCGATGCGGGATAATGGCCGAGAACCAATGTGTTCGAGTCCGGTGGCGCCTGGGCCACCGTGTGCGAAGAGCTGGTTTCAGGAAGGGGAACGAGCATGGCGGCCATGAAGCCGCGGACGGGTGATGGCCCGCTCGAGGTGACCAAGGAGGGGCGGAGCATCATCATGCGCGTTCCGCTCGAGGGCGGCGGACGGCTTGTCGTCGAGCTGACCCCGGACGAGGCGGATGCACTCGGCGAGGCATTGAAGAAGGCCATCGCCTGAACCGGCCAATCCAAGCCTTGGGCCCCCGGCAGCACGCCTGCGCCGGGGGTCGCTTGTTTGTTCTTTCCGGAACGGCCGGAGGGTACAAAGCCCGCACAAAGTCCGCCGGAATGCGCGCGCGGACCGGTACGGGCGATGCCGGAATTGTCAGCCGCGCCGTACCGCGCAGAGCAGTCCGTCGTCGGTCGGCAGCAGAACGGGGGCGAGCGCGGCATTGTCCCGGACCGTCCGCATCAGCTCGCGCAGCCGCAGGACCTCGGTCTCCTGGTGGGCGGCGTCCATCGCGCGGCCCTGGGCGAAGGCGCCCTCGAAGCAGACCAGACCCCCCGGCCGGAGCAGGCGCAACGATTCACCCAGGTAGTCCGGGTACTCCAGCCGGTCCCCGTCGCAGAAGACCAGGTCGTAGCCGCCGTCGGCGAGGCGGGGGAGCACGTCCAGCGCCCGGCCGGAGATGCAGCGGGCGCGGTTGGTGGCGAAGCCGGCCTCGCGATAGGCGATGCGGGCCAGTTGCTGGCGGTCCGGCTCGGTGTCGACGGTGGTCAGCACCCCGTCGGCGCGCATGCCGTGCAGGAGGTGGATGCCGGAGACCCCGCTCCCGGTGCCGATCTCCACGACCGCCTTGGCGTCGGTGGCCGCGGCCAGCAGGCGCAGGGTCGCGCCGGTGCCCGGGGAGACCGGACGCACGCCCGCCTCACGAGCTCGCGCGCGGGCTCGTATCAGCGCGTCGTCCTCGGCGACGAAAGCGTCCGCGAACGCCCAGCTCGCCTGCCGGTTGCCGGTAATTGACCTCTCCTGTCCGCGTGACGGTTGCAGCCCGCCTGGCGACTGTATCCGCTGCGGTCGGGAACCCGGAGATGGGACCAGTCGTTGGGAGGTTCGTCAGATGGTGCAGAACGAGGGCCGTGGTGAAGAGCCCGGCACTTATCCGGAGCTAACGGGCGAGGTGGATATGGTAGGGGCTCTACTGGACACCACCAGAGCCGATAGGGGAGGTGCGGCTGCGGCGGGTCACCGGGGAGTGCTCTCGCGCTTCCGCAGGGAGGCCGGCGAGCCGAAATCCGTGACCGATACAGCTGACGACCGTTCGCGCTCCGACGAGTCCTCGACAGTGGCCGCCAACGCGACCTTCGCCACCGACGGGGGCGCGCAGACGTGGACCCCTCCCTCCTGGGAGGAGATCGTCAGTACCCACAGCGCCCGGGTCTACCGTCTCGCCTACCGCCTGACGGGCAACCAGCACGACGCCGAGGACCTCACGCAGGAGGTCTTCGTCAGGGTCTTCCGATCGTTGTCGACGTACACGCCCGGCACCTTCGAGGGCTGGCTGCACCGCATCACCACCAATCTCTTCCTGGACATGGTCCGGCGCCGCCAGCGCATCCGCTTCGACGCCCTGGGCGACGACGCGGCCGAGCGCCTGCCGAGCCGTGAGCCGTCCCCCGCGCAGCACTTCGCGGACACGCACTTCGACGCCGACATCCAGCAGGCGCTGGACACCCTCGCGCCGGAGTTCCGCGCCGCGGTCGTGCTCTGTGACATCGAGGGCCTGTCGTACGAGGAGATCGCGGCGACGCTCGGCGTCAAGCTCGGCACGGTGCGCAGCCGCATCCACCGCGGCCGCTCGCACCTGCGCAAGGCGCTGGAGCACCGGGCGCCCGCCGCCCGTCCGGGCCGGGCACCCGTGCTGACCACGGGCCGGGCGGCCCTGGAGGGCGGGGGCACGTGACCAGCACCCGCAGCCGGCATCTGCTCTGCGCCGAGCAGCACCTCGGAGACCATCTGGCCGCGTTCGTCGACGGCGAGCTCCAGGACGACGCCCGCGACCGGGTCCTGGCGCACCTGGCGACCTGCACCGAGTGCAAGGACGCCGCCGACGAGCAGCGCCGTATGAAGGACGCGATCGCCGCCTCGGCGCCGCCCACCCTCTCGGCCGGCCTGCTGGCCCGTCTCCAGGAGCTGCCCGCGGGCGACGGCGACGGGTCGGGAGGGCCCTTCGACGCCGACGGGATGATCCAGGCGGCCAGCCTCGGCGGCGAGCGGCTGAACGGCGATCTGTTCGGCAAGGCCCGCGAGGAGTTCGCGCTGCCGCTGTCGGCGTCGGCCTCCCGGGGCTTCCGCATCCACGAGACGGCGCGTCCGAGTACCCCCGCTGCGCCGGGGCCGGCGGGTTCGGCGGCCCGCGGCCGGCGGCGTTTCGCCTTCGCGGCGGCCGGCGCCTTCTCCATGGCGGCCATCGCCCTCGGCGGCGCGCTGCCGCTGGACGGCGCCCCGGAGCCCGGCATGGACGAGACCGGTGCCGCGGTGACCCCGATGAGCTCGCAGCAGTCCGCCCGGCCCGCCGCCGACGTGTGGGCAAGGCCGACGAACGACCTGCTGCACCCCAGCAGCGGCACACGGCCCTTCGCGCCGTCCTCACCGACGTCCGAGGGCCGGGTCGACCCGGCGGCCGTCGCGCGTTCCCTCCTGACACCGGGCAGCCGGACGTCCGCCTCTCCCCCCGCCGCCCCGGCCGTCGACATCACCTCCACGCCGGGCGCGGCCCCCTCGGGCACCTCGGCCAAGGCGTCCTCACGTCCCGGCGGTATCCCGGCCTCGCCGTCGCTGCCTGCTTCCGCCGAGTCGGCCGTCCCCATGCTGGGCACCTTCCCCGTCAGCCGCTGAGCGGGCGGCTGCGGGCGGCGCCGACTCCTGGTTCAATCCAGGGAGGACAGTCGTCGTAGGGGAGCACTGTGGACCAGGGGAAGGCCGCCGGGCCGAAGTGGTGGAGCCGCCCGGAGCCGGTGTCACCGGCTCCGCCGGAGGCGCAGGCCGCGCCCCGGTCCGGGCCCCCCGCCGCGCCGCCCCCGCAGGCCCCCCAGCCCCCGCAGGACGCCGCGCCGCGGTACGGCTCCGACCCGTACGACACCCCGCCGTACGGTGAGCCCGGGCCCTGGGCGCCCGCCCCTCCCGTCACCCGTCCGGCGGACACCGCGCCGCCTCCTCAGCCTCCGCTGCCGCCCGCGGCCCCGCTCTCGGTCGGCCAGTGGCACCGCTACGACCCCTGGGCGGCCCCTGGACCGCTGCCCGCCGCCCCCCGGTCCTCGCGCCGCCGCGGCCCGCTGGCCGCCGCCCTGATCGCCCTCACGCTGATCGCCGGCTGCATCGGTGGCGCCATTGGCGCGTATGTGGCGCGCGACGGCGGCTCGGCCCAGGTGACCCTGCCCCAGGCCACCGCCGAGGCCGGGAAGCGGGCCCCGGACAGCGTCGCGGGCATCGCCGCCAAGGTGCTGCCGGGTGTCGTCTACATCCACGTCAAGGGCGACAGCGGAGAGGGCACCGGCACCGGCTTCGTGCTGGACGACGAGGGCCACATCCTCACCAACAACCACGTCGTGGAGACCGTCGCGAAGAGCGGCACCATCTCGGTGACCTTCAACGGCGGCCAGATCCGCACCGCGAAGATCGTCGGCCGCGACACCGGCTACGACCTGGCGGTCATCAAGGTCAGCGGGGTCAAGGGGCTGCACCCGGTCGTCCTCGGCGACTCCGACGCGGCCCAGGTGGGCGACCCGGTGGTCGCCATCGGCGCCCCGTACGGCCTGGAGGGCACGGTGACCTCGGGCATCATCAGCGCCACCCAGCGCCCGATCACCGCGGGCGGCGAGACCGAGGGCAGCGACGTCAGCTACGTCGACGCCATCCAGACCGACGCCCCGATCAACCCGGGCAACTCCGGCGGCCCGCTGGTGGACTCCCGCGGCCTGGTCATCGGCATCAACAGCGCCATCCGCTCCGCCGACACCGGCTCGGACCCCTTCGGCAACGGCGGCCAGGGCGGCAGCATCGGACTGGGCTTCGCCATCCCCGTCAACCAGGCGAAGCGGGTCGCCGAGCAGCTGATCAACAACGGCAAGGCCACCCACCCGGTGATCGGCGTCAGCATCAATCTGCAGTACGACGGCGACGGCGCCCAGGTGAGCCCCGAGGGCGAGGGCGACGGGGACTCCATCACCCCGAACGGACCCGGCGACAAGGCGGGCATCGAGCCGGGCGACGTGATCACCGCCATCGACGGCAAGCGGGTGCACAGCGGCGAGGAGCTGATCGTGCGCATCCGCAGCCACCGCCCCGGCGACAAGCTCGATCTCACACTCAAGCGGGGCGGCAAGCAGCGCAGCGTCCAGTTGGTCCTCGGATCGGCCACCGGCTGAGGCCCGGGCCCGGGTTTACCCAGGCGCGGCCTACTGTTGACCCCGGGCCACTCCCGTCAACCTGGTTCGGGCGGGTACGGTGAGATCCGCCGGATTCCGTCCGCCGGCCGAGGACCACGAGGAGCTGCACGGTGTTTTCAGACATAGGCGCGCTGGAGGTCGTCGCGCTCGTGATTCTTGCCGTGCTCGTGTTCGGGCCCGACAAGCTGCCCAAGGTCATCAGGGACGTCACGCAGTTCATTCGCAAGGTGCGTGAGTTCTCCGACAGCGCCAAGGCCGACATCCGCAAGGAGCTGGGCCCGGAGTTCAAGGACTTCGAGTTCGAGGACCTCAACCCGCGCAACTTCGTCCGCAAGCAGCTGCTGGACAACGACGAACTCGGCCTGAAGGAGATCCGCAACGGATTCGACTTCAAGGAGGAGATGTCCGCGGTCACCGACGCGGTGCACGGGCGGGACAGCGGTTCCAGCGGCGGTTCCACCGGCGGTTCCGGCTCCTCCGGCACGCCGGACCGGCTGAAGAAGCGGGACGGCCTGGACCCGGGCGAGGCACCGCCGTTCGACTCCGACGCCACCTGAACCGGGGGCCCTGCCCCGTTCAGGTCGCGCGAGTGGCTATTCTCCCTTTGTTTGCCCTTATGGAGGAGGCGCCGCGCGTATGGAGACCACAGCCGATCCAGCGGATCGTACGATCGACGGCTATCTCAGCGCCGACTTCGCCTGGTACGGGCTGGACGAGGCCTTCACCGGGCACCGCTGGCTCGCCCCCGTCGGCAGGAGCGCCGACGGCACCGTGGAGCACGGCTCGACGGGCCACGGCGACGAGCCCTCCGTCAAGGTCGAGCCCACGCCGGACGACCGCCGCTTCGTGGTCGTCGTGACGGTCGCGCAGCGCCCGCTGCGGCGCAGCGCCGACGGCACGGGCGTCCTGGAGGAGACCTCGGTGGCCTCCGCGGCGTGGCTGGCCGGCTCCGGTCTGCTGTCGTGCACCTGGCCCACCCAGATGGAACGTCATCTGCGGCAGGACTGGCTGGACCAGCAGACGGCCATCGCCTGGGATCTCGCCGACAACCTCGACGGTGCCGCCTGGTCGGCGCTCACCCTGCCGGTGGACGGTGAGCCCACGCCCTTCCACTACCGCGAGTCCGAGTACGGCTGGGTGATGGCCGGTTCCGCGCGCGGGGTCCACCTGGGCGCGTTCGGGCGCGGCATGAGCGCCTATGGGCTCGGCCTGTCGCGGGTCAAGGACATCCACGCCTATCGGCGTTGAGGCGCGGGCACACGACAGGGGCGCCCTCGCGAGGAGGACGCCCCTGGCACGGCGGCAGGTGCCGCTCAGAACTTGTTGCGCGGCGTGATGCCCAGGGACATGCCGGCCAGACCGCGCTGACGCCCGCCGAGCTTGCCCGCGATGTCGCGGAGGGCGGAGCCCGCGGGGGACTCCGGGTCGGTGAGCACGACCGGGCGGCCGTCGTCGCCGCCCTCGCGCAGCCGGACGTCGATCGGGATCTGCCCCAGCACCGGCACGTTGGCGCCGGTCGTGCGGGTCAGGCCCTCCGCGACGCGCTCGCCGCCGCCGCTGCCGAAGACGTCCACCATCTCGCCGCAGTGCGGGCAGGGCAGCCCGGACATGTTCTCGATGACGCCGACGATCTTCTGGTGGGTCTGCACGGCGATGGTGCCCGCGCGCTCGGCGACCTCGGCCGCCGCCTGCTGGGGCGTGGTCACGACGAGGATCTCGGCGTTCGGGACCAACTGCGCGACAGAGATGGCGATGTCGCCGGTGCCGGGCGGCAGGTCGAGCAGCAGCACGTCCAGGTCGCCCCAGTACACATCGGCGAGGAACTGCTGCAGCGCGCGGTGGAGCATCGGGCCGCGCCACACCACGGGGGCGTTGCCCGGGGTGAACATGCCGATGGAGATGACCTTCACGCCGTGCGCCGAGGGCGGCATGATCATGTTCTCGACCTGGGTGGGACGGCCGTCCGCGCCCAGCATGCGGGGCACGCTGTGGCCGTAGATGTCGGCGTCGACCACACCGACCTTCAGGCCGTCGGCGGCCATCGAGGCGGCGAGGTTCACCGTCACCGAGGACTTGCCGACGCCGCCCTTGCCGGAGGCCACCGCGTACACGCGGGTGAGCGAGCCGGGCTGGGCGAAGGGGATCTCGCGCTCGGCCTGGCCGCCGCGCAGCGAGGAGGCCAGTTCGCGGCGCTGCTCGTCGCTCATCACGTCCAGTTCGACGCTGACCCCGGTGACGCCCGCGACCTTGGCGACCGCCGTCGTCACCAGGCTGGTGATGGTGTCCCGCATCGGGCAGCCGGACACTGTCAGATACACACCGACCCGCACCGCACCGCCGTCGGCGATGTCGATGGACTTGACCATGCCCAGGTCGGTGATCGGCTTGTGGATCTCGGGGTCGTTCACCGTCGCGAGGGCGGCGCGCACCGCGTCGAGCGAGACAGCGCCTGCGGGAGTGTCGTCAGCCATGGCTCGATGGTACGTCGCGCGTGAACGGCTGATGACCCGCGGTGGGCGGGTTCACAGGGCTCCGCGGGCTCTCAGTCGGCGTCGGCGCGGGCGTGCTCGTGGAGCTCCTTCAGCAGTTCCTGGAGTTCCGAGCGGATCCAGTCGCGGGTGGCGACCTCGCCGAGTCGCAGCCGCAGTGCGGCGATCTCGCGGGTGAGGTACTCGGTGTCGGCGATGCTCCGCTCGTTGGACTTTCGGTCCTGCTCCAGATTGACCCGGTCGCGGTCGTCCTGCCGGTTCTGGGCCAGCAGGATCAGGGGGGCGGCGTAGGAGGCCTGCAGCGACAGCATCAGCGTGAGGAAGATGAAGGGGTACGGGTCCCACCGCATGCCGGGCGGCGCGAGCGCGTTCCACGCCACCCAGGCCACGATGACGACGGTCATCCAGACGATGAAGCGACCTGTCCCCAGGAAGCGGGCGATCTTCTCCGACAGCCGCCCGAAGGTCTCCGGGTCGTAGGCGGGCAGCAGGCTGATCCGGCGTACCAGCGGCTGGTCGAGCCGGACCCGGGGGCGCTCGTCACCCATCCCCGGCCTCCCCGTGCAGCTCGGTCTCGCGCCAGTCCTCCGGCAGCAGGTGGTCCAGTACGTCGTCGACGGTCACCGCGCCGAGCAGCGAGCCGCCCTCGTCCACCACCGGCACGGCCACCATGTTGTACGTCGCCAGGAAGCTGGTGACGGCCGGCAGCGGGGTGTCCGGGCCCAGCGGCTCCAGATCGCTGTCGAGCAGCGAGCTCACCAGCGTGAACGGCGGGTCGCGCAGCAGCCGCTGGAAGTGCACGGTGCCCAGGTACTTGCCGGTGGGGGTCTCGTCCGGCGGCCGGCAGACGTAGACCTGGGCGGCGAGCGCCGCGGACAGGTCGGGGTTGCGGACCCGCGCCAGGGCGTCGGCGACGGTGGCGTCCGGGCGGAGCACGATGGGCTCGGTGGTCATCAGGCCGCCCGCGGTGCGCTCCTCGTACGACATCAACCGCCGCATGTCGGCGGCCTCGTGCGGCTCCATGAGCCCGAGGAGGCGCTCCTGCACCCGCTCGGGCAGCTCGGCGAGCAGGTCGGCGGCGTCGTCGGGGTCCATCGCCTCCAGGACGTCGGCCGCCCGCTCCTCCTTGAGCTTGCCGAGGATCTCCACCTGGTCGTCGTCGGGCAGCTCCTCCAGGACGTCGGCCAGCCGGTCGTCGTCGAGGGCGGCCGCGACCTCGGCACGCCGCTTGGCCGACAGATGGTGCAGCACGCCGGCGAGGTCCGCGGGGCGCAACTGGTCGAAGGTGGCGAGCAGCGCCTCCGCGCCCTGCGCGTGCTCGTCCAGCGCGAAGCCCGTGACCGCCGACCACGAAACGGTCAGCGTCTCGCCGGCCCGTCGGCGCAGCCCGCGGCCCCTGCCGCGGCGGACGAAGACCTTGTCGATCTCCCAGTCGCGGCGGGCGGGCAGCCGCACCATGGACACGTCCAGCACGGTCACCTCCTCGCCGGCCTGGACCAGCGTGACCCGCTGGTCCAGCAGTTCGCCGATGACCAGGGTCTCGGTGGGGCGCTGCTCGAAGCGCTGCATGTTGACCACGCCGGTCGTGACGACCTGGCCGGACTCCACCCCCGTCACCCGGGTGATCGGCAGGAAGATCCGGCGCCGGCTCACCACTTCCACCACCAGGCCGAGCACGCGCGGGGGGCGGCCGCCGACCCGCAGCATCACGATCACGTCCCTGACGCGGCCGACCTGGTCCCCGTTGGGGTCGAAGACCCGTACCCCGGACAGGTGCGAGACGAAGACCCGGGAGGTTCCGGCTGCCATGCGGTCAGGCTAACGCCGCACACTCGCACCGGGCGCGCGGTGATGCTCCACGGGGGCTTCGCACCGTGTTCACAGCCGTTCACCCGGCCGGGGGTACGCTTCGGTAGCTTCGGCACCGCCGCGCCGGTCAGGACGGCGACGACGACCGCAGGAGGAAGAGAACACCGTGATCCCCGGCCGCCGTTCAGCCGCCCTCACGAGTCTTGTGTACGCCCTCCTGGCGCTCACCCTCGCGACGGGATGCGCGGGTGATCCGGACGCGGGAACCAACGGCGTCGGCAAGCTGCCCCCCACCACCATCGAGGAGCGCGCCCGTACCGCGGCGGAGGCCGCGGACACCGTACGGCTGTCCGGCACGGTCGTCAGCAAGGGCCGCACCTACACCCTCGACATGCGGCTGCGGGGCAACGGCGGCTTCGGCGAGGTCAGCACCGACGGCAGCACCTTCGAGCTGCTGCGGGTCGGCAAGGACCTCTACCTGAAGGCGGGCGCGGGCTTCTACGGCGACGACGTCGGCGCCAAGCTCAAGGACAAGTACGTCAAGGTGCCGACCGGCGATCCCGCCTACCACCAGTTCAGCGGCTTCACGGACAAGGAAGTGCTGCTGGACGGCTTCTTCGTGCTGCACGGCGACCTCGCGGTCGGCGACCACCGCAAGATCGGCGGCGTCCGCACCATCGCGGTCACCGCGGACGGCGGCAGCAACGGCACGATCGACGTCTCCCTGGAGGGCACGCCCTACCCGCTCCGCTACGAACGGGCCGGCGGCGCGGGCACGCTGACCATGGCCGACTGGGGCAAGGACTTCACGCTGCGCGCACCCGACAAGGACGAGGTCGTCGACTACGGCCGGTCCGTGACGTCCTAGGGCCCGGAACCCCTCACCCCCGGCCGCGCCGCCGGAACAGCAGCTTCGGGAGACCGGCCGGGGCGGGGCGGCGGGTGACGGCGGCGGTGGGCACCGGGGCGGCGGCGCCGCTCCCCGCCGGCATCGCGCCGGGCCGCTCGGTCGGCGGCCCCGCGGGCTCCAGGCGCAGTACGCGGCATTCGCGCGCCCAGCGCTCGGTCATCGTCTCGGTGTCCGGCGCGTTCAGCCGCTTGCCCTTGAGCTCCGCGACGGCGGCGGTCCACGCCTCCTCGTGCGGGGGCAGTTCCGTGACCCGGGCCGGGAAGGCGACGAGCCGGCCGCCCTTGTCCTTGCTGCGGAGGGTCACCAGGGCCGTGCCGCCGGGGGAGAGCCCGGGCAGCGGCTGCTCGCCGGGACCGCCGCCGACCACCACGACCGCGCCGTCCACCCACGCGTGCCACAGCGCCTGCCCGTCGGCCCACAGCAGGCCCGACTTCTTCGCGGCCTCCTCGATGAGTGCCTGGTCCAGCAGGGGCTGCTCCACGGTTTCCGTCATGCGCCCAGCCTATTGCCCGCCCTCCCGGGGCCGTCGGCCGCACGCATCGTGAGACGATAGGAGCTCAGGCGAGGTACGGGCCTTACGCTATGGGGGTCGTCGTCCCGCCGCCCGAGGAGAACCCGCGTGTCCGCCGCGCCGCCCACCAGCAGCAGCCCCGCCGTGTCGACGGCGCTGGACGCGCCGGACGCCGTTGTCCATGTCAAGGCGCCCCTGGACTTCGCCCTGCTGGCGGTGGCCATCGCCGGGGTGTCGCTGTCGGCCCCGCTCATCGCCGCGACGGCCGCGCCCGCGCTCGCCATCGCGTTCTGGCGCAACGCCATGGCGGTGGGTGTGCTCAGCCCGTTCGCGCTGCTGCGGCACCGCGCGGAGCTGCGCGGCATGGGCCGGCGTGCCCTCGGGCTGTCGGTCGCCGCGGGCGCGGTGCTGGCCCTGCACTTCGGGCTGTGGCTGCCCAGCCTCTCGATGACCTCGGTGGCCTCCTCGACGGCGATGGTCACCACGACGCCGATCTGGACCACGCTCTTCCTGCGACTGCGCGGACAGCGGCAGCCCGCGCTGGTGTGGGCGGGCACCGCTCTCGCCGTCCTCGGCGTGGTGATCCTCACCGGGGTCGACCTGTCGCTGTCGCCGCGCGCCCTGACCGGGGACGCGCTGGCGCTGGCCGGTGGCATCGCCGCGGCCGGCTATGTGCTGCTGGGCGCGGAGGTGCGACGGACCGTCAGCACCACGGCGTACACCTTCGTCTGCTACGCCACCACCGCCGTGGCGCTGCTGGCGGCCTGCCTGATCTCCGGCTCCGCGCTCGCCGGTTACTCCGGCACGACCTGGCTGAAGCTCGCCGCGCTGACCGTGGCCGCGCAACTGCTCGGGCACAGCATCCTCAACCGCGTGGTGCGCGGTCTCGGCGCCTCGACGACCTCCACGGCGATCCTGCTGGAGACGCCGGGGGCCGCGCTGGTCGCGGCCCTCTGGCTGGGCCAGACCCCGCCCGTGGCGGCCTATCCGGCGATCCTGGTGATCCTGGCCGGGCTGGCGCTGGTCGTGCTCGCCGACCGCCGGAAGGCCTGAACCGGCGCCCTAGAGCCAGCCGTTGCGGCGCAGGATCCGGTGGATGGCGAGACAGATGCCGCCGATGGCGACCAGCACCATCGGATACCCGTACCGCCAGTGCAGTTCGGGCATGTGCTCGAAGTTCATCCCGTACACACCGCAGATCATGGTCGGGACCGCGATGATGGCCGCCCAAGAGGTGATCTTGCGCATGTCCTCGTTCTGCGCGACCGCCGCCTGCGCGAGGTTGGCCTGGAGGATGGAGTTCAGCAGGTCGTCGAAGCCGACGACCATTTCGTGGACGCGGGCGACGTGGTCGGCGACATCCCGGAAGTACTTCTGGATCTCCGGGTCCACCACGCGCATCGGCCGCTCGCTGAGCATCTGCATCGGCCGCAGCAGCGGGGAGACCGCGCGCTTGAACTCCAGCACCTCGCGCTTGAGTTGGTAGATCCGCCCGGCGTCCGCTCCACGCGGGGACTTGCCCTGCGCGGAGAAGACGTCGATCTCGACCTCGTCGATGTCGTCCTGGACGGCCTCGCTGACCGCCAGGTAGTCGTCGACGACCTGGTCGGCGATGGCGTGCAGTACCGCCGAGGGTCCCTTGGCCAGCAGTTCGGGGTCGTCCTCCAGGCGGTGGCGCAGCGCGCGCAGCGAGCCGTGGCCGCCGTGCCGGACGGTGATGACGAACTGCCGCCCGGTGAAGACCATGACCTCGCCGCTCTCCACCACCTCGCTGGTGGCGGTGAGTTCGGCGTGCTCGACGTAGCGGATGGTCTTGAACACCATGAACAGCGTGTCGTCGTACCGCTCCAGCTTGGGCCGCTGGTGGGCGTGGACGGCGTCCTCCACGGCCAGCGGGTGCAGCCCGAAGACGTCCGCGATCTCGGAGAACTCGCGCTCCGACGGCTCGTGCAGCCCGATCCACACGAAGCCCTCGTCGCCGCCGCTGACCTTCTCCAGCGCCTCGCGCGGCGTGATGTGGTCGCTGCTGCGGCGGCCGTCGCGGTAGACGGCGCAGTCCACGACGGCGCTGGGCATGTCGGTGTTGCGGGCGCGGTCCGGTCCGTAGTCGTACGAGGTGCTGCTCTTGCGCAGGGCAGGGCGGACGACTGCGCGCAGGTCGCGGATCATCGACATGGCAAGCTCCTTCACGGACTGGCCGGACTGAAATGCGGATCAGGGCAGGGTGATCACCGTTGATCACTGCGCAGTTCAGCGAGCTCTTCCGGAGGCGGCAGGCGGCCCGGGCAGACCAGGGTGCGAGCAGGGCGGCGACAAGGCACGCGGGTGCACGCGGAGTGTTCCGAAAATCCTCGGGAGTTCCGTGAATTTCTTGGTTTCACGGCCGGGTGGCCGGGTACGGAACGCTGGGGATCAGGAGAGATGCCGGGCGGAAGAGCTGCCGGTACTGCACGGTCGACTAGGATCCATTGCAGCCCCACCTCCTCCGGCCTGTCCCCGCTGGGGGAAGACGAACACGCCTCTACCGGCGTGGCCGACGGCCCAGCGTACCAGGCGCCCAAAGCGTCACAGCGCTCCTTTGCCCATTTCATACGCGCTCTATGCTCGGATCATGGTCGATGTACTGGGGCTGGTCGAGGCGCGTCTGCGCATGTCCTTCGGGGATCCGGACGCGCGCGCGGCGATCACCTTTCTCGGGACCGAGCGCATCGAGGTCCTCCGTTTCCACGACGTCCACGACGGAGCGCTGGTGCGCTATGTGACGCTCGGCATGTCGCGTGCGCCCATGAACGACCCGGCCGGCTCCTCGGCCGGTACCGCCCCGTCCACCTTCGCGGCGCCCCTGTCGGTCTCCGTCGCCGACCCCGTGCGCGGGCCGCGGGCCGAACTCGTGCTCACCCTGCGCGCCGGCAGCGGCGCCGACATCGACCAGGTGCTGCGCCCGCTCGCCGTGCTGGCCGCCTCGCCGCAGGTCGAGGGGGTGGTCGTGGCCCCCGGCAACTCCCTGGACGTCGGCGAACCCCTGTGGCCCGGCGCGGCGTTCTCCGCCGTCCTGGTCGCCGAGCCCGGCGGTCTGGTCGAGGATCTCGAGCTCGATCCGCCGATGGACCCGGTCCGTTTCTTCCCGCTGCTGCCCATGACGTCCAACGAGGCGGCCTGGAAGCGCGTCCGCGGCGCGGGCGCGTTGCAGGAGCGGTGGCTGCAGGCCGGCACCGATCTGCGCGACCCGATGCGCGCCACGGTGCCGCTGTCCGACTGACGGACGTGCCGCGCCGGTGCGTTGTGCCGGTGCGTCGTGCGGGCGCGTGGTACGGGCACGTTGTGCCGAGGCGCGACGCTGCCGGACCCGGACGGGTGATCGTCCTTGACGCGGGCACGCCGCGGTAGGACCGTGGGGCGGTATGAGGGGCGAACCCAGTTGCCCGAAGTGCGGTGGCCGGGTCCGCGCGCCCGGCCTCTTCGCCGACTCCTGGCAGTGCGACGAGCACGGCGCCGTGTACCCGCTCCAGCCCGTCGTACCGCCCAGCGTCGAGGCGCTCGGCGTCGTCGTCAGCCGGGCACACGTCCCGGTGTGGATGCCCTGGCCGCTGCCGGTCGGCTGGCTGTTCACCGGTGTCGCGTCGGCGGGGGACGACCGCAGCGGCGGCCGGGCGACCGCGGTCGCCTGCTCCGGCCCCGGGCCGCTCGGCGGGCCGGGGGAGATGGTGCTGGTCGCGGAGGAACTGGGCGTGGGTCTCGGGGCGCGGTTCGCGGGCATCGCGGGGCCCGATCCGGGGCCGCAGATGTGCGTCGGCAAGCCGCCGGCGGCGAAGGTGGTCGCCGCGGGCCGCCCGACCCCGCTGTGGCATGTGGCGGGCACCCCGCTGGACCGGGCCGTCTTCGCCGGGGAGTCGTTCGGCCTGTGGCTGTGGGCGATCGTCTGGCCGGAGGAGTCCGGGCTGCTCATCTACGACGAGCTGATACTGACCGATCTGCGCGAGGCCGGTGCCGAGATCGACCTCGTTCCGTGGGGGGCGCTCTCCCCCCGCCTGCTCTCCTGAGATTCAGAGGCTCCCCGGGCAGTTATCCTGGTAATCGCAAGGCCGCCCCCGTGGCCGGCGCCGAGTACCCGAGAGCCCTGGAGTGACCTTCGTGCGCATCGATCTGCACACCCACTCCACGGCGTCCGACGGCACGGACACCCCGGCCGGGCTGGTCCGCGCCGCGGCCGCCGCCGGGCTGGACGTGGTCGCCCTCACCGACCACGACACGGTGGGCGGATATGCCGAGGCCGGGAAGGCGCTCGCCGAACTGCACGCCTCCGGTGACAGCGGCCTGACCCTGGTCACCGGCGCCGAGCTCTCCTGCCGGCACGACGGCGTGAGCATGCACATGCTTGCCTACCTCTTCGACCCGCAGGAGCCGGAGCTGCATCGCGAGCGCGAACTCGTCCGCGACGACCGCACGCCCCGCGCGCAGACCATGGTGGCCAAACTCCGCGAGCACGGCGTGCCGGTGACGTGGGAACAGGTGGCCGGGATCGCGGGCGACGGCGCCGTGGGCCGCCCGCACATCGCGCAGGCGCTGATCGACGCGGGCCTGGTGGACAGCATCTCCGAGGCGTTCACCCCCGAGTGGATCGGCCCCGGCGGCCGCGCCTACGTCCAGAAGCACGAACTGGACCCCTTCGTGGCGATCCGCCTGGTCAAGAACGCCGGCGGGGTCGTCGTCTTCGCCCACCCCGCCGCCGTCAAACGCGGGGCGATCGTTCCGGAGAGCATGATCCAGGAACTGGCCGCCGCCGGCCTGGACGGCATCGAGGTCGACCACATGGACCACGACGAGTCCACCCGCGCCCGGCTGCGCCACCTCGCCGCCGAGCTGGGGCTGCTGGCCACCGGCTCCAGCGACTACCACGGCACGCGCAAGACCTGCCGGCTCGGCGACCACACCACCGACCCCGACGTCTACCGCGAGATCGTCCGCCGGGCGACCGGTGCGGCCCCGCTCACCCCTTCCGCAGACCGCTAGGCCCATGGACCTCTTCTCCCTGACCCTGTTCGGATCCGTGTTCGTCACGCTCTTCGTGATCATGGATCCGCCCGGCATCATGCCGATCTTCCTCGCCCTCACCTCCGGCCGTGCGGCCAAGGTCCAGCGCCGCATGGCCTGGCAGGCCGCCTCGGTCGCGCTCGGCGTCATCGCCGTCTTCGGGATCTGCGGCCAGCAGATCCTGGACTACCTGCATGTCTCGGTGCCGGCCCTGATGATCGCCGGCGGGCTGCTCCTGCTGCTCATCGCGCTCGACCTGCTCACCGGCAAGGCGGACGAGCCGACCCAGACCAAGGACGTCAACGTCGCGCTGGTGCCGCTCGGCATGCCGCTGCTCGCCGGGCCGGGCGCGATCGTGACGGTGATCCTGGCGGTGCAGCGCGCACATGGCTTCGGGGAACGGGTGTCGGTGTGGGCCGCGATCGCCGCCATGCACGTCGTGCTCTGGCTGACGATGCGTTACTCGTTGGTGATCATCCGTCTGATCAAGGACGGCGGCGTGGTGCTGGTCACGCGGCTGTCCGGCATGCTGCTCTCCGCGATCGCGGTGCAGCAGATCGCCAACGGTGTCTTCGGCTTCATCCGCGGCGAGGGCTGACGGTCCGTCGCCGCCCGCCGTGCGGGCACGACGAGGGCCCCGCAGCCGCAGCGTACGGGGCCCTTCCGCTGTGTCCGTCAGGCCAGCTCGACCGGGCGGATGTAGATGCGCTGGCCGATCGCGGCGGCCTGCTGGACGATCTGGTCGACGGAGGCGGCGTCCACGACCGTGCAGTCGACTGCGCGACCGTCCTGGTCGTTGAGGCGCATGATCTCGAAGCGCATGGTCTTCATGGCTTCTCCCTTCGTCCGGGCACTCCTCCATTGGAGTACGGGGCTGCTTCGCAGCCGTTACCTGCGTGGGTCATTCATGTATCGACAACTGTTGCCGCCGCGAAAACCTTCCCTGTCCTAAGGAAAATTTTCCGGCCGCCTTCTACCCGCCGGTAACAAAAGCCTGTGGTGGCCCCGGTTCCGGTTGTGTGTGCGGACCGCGGCGCCGGACAATGTGAGTTCTATGGAAGACGAAGCCCTTTCCGCCATCTCCGCCGGCATCGAGCGCACCAACGAGCTCCTGCAGCGGGTCCTCGCCGAGGTCGCCACGACCCCGGCGACCCACGCTGTGTTCGTGGACGCCGGGTACGTGTACGCCGCCGCCGGCCGCCTCGTCGCGGGCACCGAGGACCGCAGGGCTTTCGAACTCGACGCCGAGGGGATCATCGAGGCCTTCATCGACCGTGCCCGCAAGCTGTTCCCGGACAGCCGGCTGCTGCGGGTCTACTGGTACGACGGGGCCCGCCGCCGCATCCACAGCGCGGAGCAGGAACGCATCGCCGAGCTGCCCGACGTCAAGGTACGGCTCGGCAATCTCAACGCCAGCCGGCAGCAGAAGGGCGTCGACTCGCTGATCCGCAGCGACCTGGAGTCGCTGGCCCGGCACCGGGCGATCTCCGACGCCGTCCTGATCGGCGGCGACGAGGACCTGGTCTCGGCCGTCGAGGCGGCCCAGGGCTACGGCGCCCGTGTCCACCTGTGGGGCATCGAGGCCGCCGACGGGCGCAACCAGGCCGACCCCCTGCTGTGGGAGGTCGACAGCCTGCGCACGCTCGACCTGGACTTCTGCAAGCCCTACATCACCCGGCGCACCGCGCCCATCTACGGCGACGCGCCCATCCCCACCGGCCCCATCCCCACCCGCGAGGACGTGCACTTCGTGGGGGCCCGGGTCGCCTCCCAGTGGCTGGCAACCCGCGGCCGCGACTCACTGGCCGAGCTACTGCCCGGCCACCCGTACCTGCCGCCCGCCTACGACCAGGAACTGCTGGTCGAGGCCGAGGGCATGCTCAACATCTCGCTGCGCGGCCACGCCGACCTGCGGCGCGTCCTGCGCGACGGCTTCTGGGAGCACCTGCAGGCCCGGCTCTAGCCGTCCTGGCCCGTAGGCTCCCCGTTCCAGAAGGCGACGAGCGCCGCGGCCGTCTCCGCCGTCCGCTCCGTGTTGGGCGAGTGCTCCGCGCCCTCGACGACCACGCGCCGGGCGCCGAGCCGGGCCGCCATGTCGTCCATCCACGGCACCGGCCACGCGTGGTCGACCTCGCCGGACAGCACCAGGGTGCGCAGACCCACCGCCGCCAGCTCCGCCACCCGGTCCGGTTCCGCGATCAGCTGCCTGCCGGTCACCGTCAGCTGCTCCGGCACGGTCCGCAGCCACCGCTGGTGCAGGAACTCCTCGATCTCGCCGGAGGCGTTCGCCGTGCCTTCGAGGTCCTCGGCGTCCAGCTCGCGCATCGCCCGCCACACGCTCTCCATGTCCATCGAGGACAGCGCCTCCAGCAGCAGCTTCGTCCGCGCCTGCTGGGCCGCCTCGATCGCGGCGGGCCCGGAGCTCATCAGCGTCAGGGACGCCCACGGCAGGGCGTCGCCCGCGGCAGCGACGGTGATCGCCGCGGCGCGCACGACCAGGCCGCCCATCGAGTGCCCCAGCAGATGGACCGGGCCGGTGTCCGGGCCCAGCGCGGCGGTCTGCGCGAGGACGTCGGCGGCCAGCTCGCCCTGCGCGTACGCCGCCTCGTCACGCGGGCCCACCGACTCGTTCTGGCCCCGGCCGTCCACGGCGACGGCCCGGAAGCCCGCCGCGGTCAGCGGCGTCAGCAGCGCGAGGAAGTCCTCCTTGCTGCCGGTGAAGCCGGGCACCAGCAGCGCCGTGCCACGCCGCGGGGTGCCCGCCGGCGGGGCCGCCTCCAGGACGGCGAAGCGGCCGCGCTCGGTGTCCAGCGGATGCGCGGTGGCGTTCTCGGGCAGCGACAGAAACGGCGGTCGGCTCATGCGCCCGAGGCTATCCGCGGCGGGTTTCCGTCGTGCGACGCGCCCCCCACGCCTGTCGCGCGCGACGGCGAACGGCCGGGCACCGCGGAGGGTGCCCGGC
>NZ_JBHXSO010000007.1:0-107705 GCF_042714775.1 Streptomyces sp. NPDC058691
TCCCTCCGAGGGATGCGGACCGCCCGCCCTTTTTCATCCCTTTTGGGAGATGTTCGGGGATCACGCCGGGTGGGATCCGCGGAGTCCATCGGGATATGGACATTGGGGACTTTCTCGGACATGCACGGCGTATCGCCGTGCTTTTCCATACAAGTTCTTGACTTGTGGAGCCATCGCGGTCAAGGATCCTCACATCGCTCGTTTAAACCGGTTCAAACGGCAGATGAAGCAATCGCTTCGCGTTGATTGCGCCGGTATGCGAGCGGCAGAACGTGCTGCTTCCGGCGTCGATGGTGCCGCCGGACGGCGTGCCTCGACGTACGCCGCCCGACGGAGCCCGCGATGCCGTGGTGGCTCCCAACGCAGCCGTACCCGGAGAGTTCGCCATGGCCAGACGCCCCACCATCGCCGATGTCGCCGCGCTGGCCGGCGTGTCCCGGGCCACGGTCTCGTTCGTCCTCAACGACCGCCCGGGAGTCGCCGCCGCGACCCAGCAGCGGGTCCGGGCGGCCGTCGAGAAGCTCGGCTGGACGCCGAGCCGCAGCGCCCGAGCGCTGTCGACGGGCCGGGCGCGGGCGGTGGGGCTGGTGCTGACCCGTGAGCCGGACCTGATCGGCAACGACCCCTTCTTCCCCGCTTTCATGGCCGGCATCGAGTCGGTCATAGCCGACTCCGGCGACGGCCTGATGCTGCATGTGAGCCGCCCCGAGCGCGAGATGGACACCTACCGCCGTCTGGTGAACGACCAGCGCGTGGACGGGGTGTTCCTCACCGACCTCCGCGTGGACGATCCCAGGCCGGCGCTGCTGCGGGAGCTCGGGCTGCCCGGCGTCGCCGTGGGCGCCGACGGCGGCATCGAGGGCCTGGCCACGGTGAACCTGGACGACCGCCCCGTGGTCGCCGGTGCCATACGTCACCTGGTGGAACTGGGCCACCGGCACATCGCCTACGTCGCCGGCCCCGACGAGTACCTGCACGCCCAGCGACGCCTCAGGGCCTGCCAGGACGCCCTCGCCGAGGCGGGCCTGCCGCCGTGCCCCGTGCTCCCCGGCGGGTTCACCGCCGAGGGCGGGGCGCTGGCGACGCAGGCGCTGATCGCCCGCGCCGACCGGCCCACCGCCATCGTGTACGCCAACGACCTGTCGGCGACCGCCGGTATGGCGGTCGCTCAGGAGGCGGGCCTGCGGCTGCCCGAGGACCTGTCGGTGGTCGGCTTCGACGACGTCCCGCTGGCCTCCTGGACCCGGCCCTCGCTCACCACCGGCCGTGCCGACGCCGCCCGTTGGGGCCGCGCCGCCGCGCTCGCCCTGATCGAGACGATCGAGACCGGCGCGACCCCGTACGTGGAACTGGATCCCGCCGCGCTCATGCTGCGCGATTCCACGGGCCCGGCGCCCACCGCGAGAGCGCACCCCTGACCTCGCACCCCTGACCGCGCACCGCGCGGCCCACGACTTCTTTCGCTCTTGGAAGGCCGTCACCGTGGCCGGACGACGCCTCGGAACAGCCATTTCGTCCCCATTTGAGAAGATGGAGCACACCGCAATGAAGAAGACCCTCCTCGGAGTACTCTCCGCCGTCGCCCTGACCGTGCCGCTCGCGGCGTGCGGCAGTGGCGGCTCCGGCTCCGGCTCCGCCGGCGGCGACGCCCACGGGCCGATCACCGTCTGGTACTCCAACAACGCCCAGGAGGTCGCCTGGGGCAAGAGCATGGTCGCCGACTGGAACGCCGCCCATCCCAAGGAGCAGGTGAAGGCGCAGGAGATACCGGCGGGCAAGAGCTCCGAGGAGGTCATCGGCGCGGCCATCACGGCGGGCAACGCACCCTGCCTGATCCTGAACACCGCCCCCGCCGCCGTTCCCGGCTTCCAGAAGCAGGGCGGCCTGGTGGCCCTCGACGACTTCCCGGGCGGCGAGAAGTACCTCCAGGAGCGGACCGGCGAGCGGCTCTCCCAGTACGCCTCGCCCGACGGCAAGCACTACCAGATGCCCTGGAAGAGCAACCCCGTCATGATCTTCTACAACAAGCAGCTGTTCAAGAAGGCCGGCCTCGACCCCGAGCACCCCAAGCTCGCCTCCTACCAGGACTTCCTGAACACCTCGCGCGCCCTGGTCAAGGGCGGTGCGCACGCCGCCATCTGGCCCGCGCCCACCTCCGAGTTCTACCAGTCCTGGTTCGACTTCTACCCGCTCTTCGCGGCCCAGACCGGCAAGCAGCTCGTCGAGGACGGCAAGGCCCAGTTCGCCTCGCCGGACGGCGTCAAGGCCGCCGAGTTCTGGAAGACCATGTACGCGGACCACCTGGCGCCCAACGAGCAGTACAACGGCGACTCCTTCGCCGACGGCAAGGCCGCCATGGCGATCGTCGGCCCGTGGGCGGTCTCCGTCTACGGCGACAAGGTCAAGTGGGGCGCCGTGCCGGTGCCCACCGCCACCGGCACCGCCGCCAAGGGCACCTTCAGCGACGAGAAGTCCATCGGCATGTTCACCGCCTGCCAGAACAAGGGCACGGCCTGGGACGTCCTGAAGTTCGCCACCAGCAAGGAGCAGGACGGCAAGCTGCTGGAGGCCACCGGCCAGATGCCGATGCGCCAGGACCTCGCGGCCGCGTACCCCGACTACTTCGCCTCGCACCCCGAGTACAAGACCTTCGCCGAGCAGGCCGACCACACCGTCGAGGCCCCGAACGTGCCGAACTCCGTCGAGATCTGGCAGACGTTCCGCGACGCCTACACCAAGTCCGTCATCTTCGGGAAGGGCGATGTGAGCAGCGCCCTCAGCGAGGCGGCCGGCAAGGTCGACGGCCTGGCGAAGCAGTGAGCCGGCGCCATGTCCTCCACGCACAGTGACCTCGTCCGCCCCGGGCCGGCCCGGCCCGGGGCGCGCCCCAGGGCCGGCCGCGGGCCGCGTCCCGGGCTGCGGTTCGCCGGCCGGCACCCGATCGGCATCGCCTTCGTCTCCCCGTACGTGCTCTACCTGGCCGCGATCTTCCTGTACCCGCTCGGCTTCGCGGTGTGGATGTCCTTCCACGACTACTTCTTCGCCGCGCCGGGCGCCCAGGTGGACCGCCCCTTCGTAGGGCTCGCCAACTACACCACCGTCCTGACCGACCCGGCGGTGTGGCACTCCTTCCTCAACATCGCGATCTTCCTGGTCATCAACGTGCCGCTGACGGTGGGGGCGTCCCTCGTGCTCGCCACGGCCCTCAACTCCAAGCTGCGGGGGCGCGCGTTCTTCCGCACGGCCTACTACGTCCCGTACATCACCGCCAGCGTCGCGGTCGTCGGGGTGTGGCTGTTCCTCTTCAACTCCAACGGCCTGGTGAACCAGGCACTCGGGCCGCTGGCCCCCAGCCCGTCGTGGCTGGTCAACTCGCACCTGGCGATGCCGACGATCGCGGTGTTCGTGGCCTGGAAGCAACTGGGCTTCTTCATCGTGCTCTACCTGTCGGCACTGCAGAACGTGCCCGGTGAGCTCTACGAGTCGGCCGCGCTCGACGGCGCGGGCAAGGTGCGGATGTTCTGGTCCATCACCGTCCCGGCGGTGCGCACCGCGACCCTGCTGGTGCTGGTCATGGCGACGGTGACGGGTGCGAACCTGTTCACCGAGCCGTATCTGCTGACCAGCGGCGGCGGCCCGGACGGCGCCACCACCTCGCCCGTGCTGCTGATGTACCAGCGCGGTCTGCAGCAGGGCCACCCGGACGAGGCCGCGGCGATCGGCGTGATCCTCGTCGTGCTGATCACCGCCATCTCCCTGATCTACCGCCGCGTGCTGGAGAGGGACTGACATGGCCGACGTCCACGCCCCCACGCTGCTGCACGCTCCGGTGCGTCACACGCCGCACAGGCACACGCACACCCGCGCGCGCCGCATCCTGTCGCGGCTGGCACTCCTCCTCGGGGCGTTCGCCTTCCTCTTCCCCTTCTACTACATGCTCATCGGCTCCCTTCAGCGCGAGCCCGACAGCAGCCCGGCCGGGGCCTTCCCCCGCCCGGGGAACCTCTCCCTGCACAACTACGCCGAGATCAACTCGGCGATCTCGCTGGGCCGTTCCCTGATCAACTCGGGGATCTTCACCGGCGGCGTCATCATCTGCACCACCGTCTTCGGCCTGCTGGCGGGCTACGCGCTGGCCCGGCTGCACTTCCGGGGCAAGGGCACCACCTTCGCCCTGGTGCTGCTGGTGCAGGTCGTCCCGTTCCAACTGCTCATGATCCCGCTGTACGTGCTGATCGTGCGGGACTACGGACTGGCGGACTCCTACCTCGGCATGATCCTGCCGTTCGCCATCAACACCAGCGCGGTCTTCATCTTCCGGCAGTTCTTCCTGCAACTGCCGCAGGCGATGTTCGAGGCCGCCCGCATCGACGGCGCGAGCGAACTGCAGATCCTGCTCCGGATCGCGATCCCGCTGTGCAAGCCGGCGATCGCCTCGGTGGTGCTGCTCAGCTTCACCGGGCCGTGGAACGAGTTCCTGTGGCCGTTCCTGGTCACCAAGGAGCAGAGCATGCAGCCGCTGGCGGTGTCCCTGGCCAACTACATCAGCACCGTCTCCTCCGCCGCCGCCAACCCGTTCGGCGCGATCCTCGCCGGCGCGTGTGTGCTGGCCGCGCCCGCGGTGGCCCTCTACCTCGTCTTCCAGAGCCGCTTCACCTCCACCGACATCGATTCCGCCACGAAGGGCTGAACCCCTGTGAACGACCGCACCACCGGCACCACCGGCTCCACCTCCGTCCCCTACCGCCTCACCCGCGTCGGCGTCGTGATGTCCCCGCTGGCCGGAGAGACGAACGAGGCCGAGGGCGTGCTCAACCCCGCCTCCGGCCGCACCCCCGACGGCACCCTGCACCTGCTGCCCCGTCTCGTCGCGGAGGGCAACATCTCCCGTGTCGGCCTCGCCGAGGTCGTCGTCGAGGACGGTGTGCCCACCGGCGTCGAGCGCCGCGGCGTCGTCCTGGCCCCCGACGCGGGCTGGGAGCGCGGCAAGAACAACGCGGGTGTCGAGGACCCCCGCACGACGTGGATCGAGGCCCTCGGCCTGCACGTCATGTCGTACGTCGCCTACGGCCCCCTCGGGCCCAAGCCGGCGCTGGCCGTGTCGAAGGACCTGGTCTCCTGGGAGCGCCTCGGCCCGATCCAGTTCGCCTACCAGGCCGACCTCGACACCGACCTCAACCTCTTCCCGAACAAGGACGTCGTGCACTTCCCCGAGCCCGTGCCGGGCCCGGACGGCGAGCCGGCGTTCGCCATGCTGCACCGCCCGATGTGGGACCTCGGCTGGTTCCGGCCCGGCGAGGGCGTGCACCTGCCCGCCGGCGTGACCGACGAGCGCCCCGGCATCTGGATCTCCTACGTCCCCGTCGCCGAGGTCGAGAAGGACCTCAGCGCCCTGGCCCGCCCCCGCGACCACCGCCTCGTCGCGCTGTCCGAGCACCCCTGGGAGGAGCTCAAGATCGGCGCGGGCCCGGCCCCGATCCGTGTCGAGGAGGGCTGGCTGCTCATCCACCACGGTGTGTCCGGCAGCATCGACGACCCGTTCGCCCAGCAGCAGAAGGTCAGTTACGCCGCGGGCGCGATGATCCTCGACCCGCAGGACCCGGCGCGCATCCTGGCCCGCACCGACGAGCCGCTGATGGAGCCCGAGACCGAGGAGGAGCGCTCCGGCACCGTGCCCAACGTGGTCTTCCCGACCGCGATCGAGGAGATCGACGGCGTCCGCTACGTCTTCTACGGCATGGCCGACGCCCACATCGGCGTCGCCCGCCTGGACCACGTGCAATGACCGCCCTCGGTGTCGGCCTCGCCGGCTGCGGTGCCTTCGGCGCCTATCTGCTGGACGCGATCGCCGGCCTTCCGGACGTACGGATCGTCGCGTGCGCCGACCCCGACCGCGACCGTGCCGCCGCCCTCGCGCGGCGGCACGGCGCCGCCGTCTGTTCGGACGCGGACGCACTGGCGGCGTTCCCCGGGGTGGACGTGGTGGCACTGGCCACCCCGCCCGCCACACACGCGGACCTGGCGGTCGGCGCGCTGCGCGCGGGGCGGCACGTCTTCAGCGAGAAGCCGATGGCCACCACCCTCGACGACGCGCTGCGCGTGGAGGCGGAGGCCGGCCGCTCCACCGGTGTGCTCGTCGTCGACCACGTCCTGCGCTACAACCCCGTCCTGCGCATGCTCGGGCGGCTGCGCGAGGAAGGGATCCTGGACCCGCTGGTGCGGTTCGCCTTCGAGAACGACGCCGCCGACGAGGCCCTGGACCCCGGCCACTGGTTCTGGGACCCCGCCCACAGCGGCGGCATCCACATCGAGCACGGCGTGCACTTCTTCGACGCCGCGCGCGCCCTCATGGGCAGCGACCCCGTCGCCGTCCAGGGCACGGCCGTCCGCAGGGACGGCGGCGATCCGGCGGGCGTCATCGACATCGTGGTCGCCACCGCCACCCACCCCGGCGGCGCCGTCGCCACCCACACCCACTCCTTCACCCACGCCCACCGTGCCGAACGCCAGTTGATGCGCCTGGACTACGGCTTCGCCGAGGCCCGCGTCACCGGCTGGATACCGACGTACGCCACCGTCACCGCCTGGACGGACGAGGACGGCGCCCGCCGCTGGGAGCAACTCCCCGGCCGCGCCGCCGACCTGCTGGCCGTCCCCGGCCTGCGGCCGCACGGCGAGGAGCGGATCGCCGTCTTCGTGGAGCGCGACGCGGGCTCCGCCGAGCCCGCCCGAGGGCGCGGCGTGACGCGCTCCGTACCGCACCGGGTGACCTGCGTGGTCGACCTGGGCGGCGAGGCACGCAAGCAGCATGTGTACGCCGAGAGCGTGCGCGCGGCCTTCGCCGACCTGGTGCGCTGCGCGGCCGACGGGGGCACCCCGGTGGCCGACGCGGCGTCCGGTAGGTCCGCGGTCGCCGTCGCGGAGGCGGCCACGCGGTCCGCGGAGACCGGCCGCACCGTACCCGTCCCCGCTCCGCCGACCTTCGGGAGGACCCTGTGAGCACCCCCGAACCGGAGTCCGGCACGCCCTGGTGGCGGGACGCGGTCTGCTACGAGATCTACCCGCGCTCCTTCGCCGACGGCAACGGCGACGGCGTCGGCGATCTCCCCGGCGCGACCGCACGCCTGGACCACCTGCGCCGGCTCGGCGTGGACGCGGTGTGGATCACCCCGTTCTACCCCTCCCCGCTGGCCGACGGCGGCTACGACATCGCCGACCACACCGCCGTCGCCCCGGACCTGGGCACCGAGGCCGACTTCGACGCGTTCGTCGCCCGCGCCCACGCCCTGGGCCTGCGCGTCCTCATCGACCTCGTGCCCAACCACACCTCCGACGCGCACCCCTGGTTCCGGCAGGCGCTGGCCTCCGCGCCGGGCTCCGCGGCCAGAAGCCGCTACCTGTTCCGCCCCGGGCGCGGCGAGCACGGCGAACTCCCGCCCAACGACTGGCAGTCGGCGTTCGGCGGCCCCGCGTGGACCCGCGTCCCCGCACCGGAGGGCGGCCCGGGGGAGTGGTATCTGCACCTGCACGCACCCGAGCAGCCCGACCTCGACTGGCGGCACCCCGAGGTCGTCGCCGACTTCGAGCGGATCCTGCGGCACTGGCTCGACCGGGGCGTCGACGGCTTCCGCGTGGACGTCGCCCACACCCTCTTCAAGGCCCCCGGCCTCCCCGACGCCGGACCCGGCCAGCACCAGGACATCCTGCGCAACCACCTGATGCCGTACTACGACCAGGATGAACTGCACCCGCTGTTCCGCACCTGGCGCCGGCTCCTGGACACCCACCCGGCGCCGCCCGGAGCCGTCCCTCCCGGGCAGCGCGTGATGGTCGCCGAGGCCGCCGTCTTCGACCCCGCCCGGCTGGCCCGCTACGTCAGCCCCGGCGAGATGCAGCAGGCCTTCAACTTCGCGTTCCTCGAATGCCCTTGGGACGGGACGGAGATGCGCGGGGTCATCGAGCGCTCGGTGGCGTCCATGCGCGCCGTCGGTGCCCCGGTCACCTGGGTCGCCTCCAGCCACGACGCGATCCGGCCGGTCACCCGGTACGGCGGCGGCCCCCTCGGGCTGCGCCGCGCCCGCGCCGCGGCGCTGCTGATGCTCGCGCTGCCCGGCGCCGCCTACCTCTACCAGGGCGAGGAACTGGGCCTGCCCCAGGCCCATGTGCCGGACGACCGGCTCCGCGACCCGCTCTGGGAGCGTTCCGGCCACCGCGAACGCGGCCGTGACGGCTGCCGGGTCCCGCTGCCCTGGGAAGGCCCTGCCGCGCCGTACGGATTCAGCACCGCCCCCGCGGACGACTGCTGGTTCCCGCAGCCCGGCGACTGGGCGGACCTCACCGTCCGCGCCCAGGAGGACGACTCCGCCTCGATGCTCGCCCTCTACCGTTCCGCGCTCCGTCTGCGGCACGCCGCGCACGCCCCGGCGGACGCGGTCCCCGCCCTGGAGGGCCCGGAGGACGGCTCGTGGTTCGCCTTCGACCGCGGACCGGGACTGCGCTGCCTGACCAATTACGGCCCCGACCCCGTTCCCCTCGCGCCCGGTGACGACATCCTGCTGGCCAGCGCCCCGCTGCAGGGCCGTACGGTGCCCGCGGACACCACGGTCTGGCTGCGCCGCTCGTCGTAACTCCACGCAGCCGGCTCAGCCCGCTCAGCCGTCCTGCTGGGCCGTGACGAGGGCGTCGCCGGTCTCCGTCCGGTAATAGAGGACAGAACGGCCCGCGCGCCGCCGCCGCACCAGCCGGGCGTCGAGCAGCACCTTCAGATGGCGCCCCACCGACCCCAGTCCCTGGCCGGTGAGGGCGACCAACTGCGTCGTGCTCTTCGGAGTGTCCAGGAGCACGAGGACCGCCGCCCGCGCGGGACCGAGCAGCGCGCCCAGTGCCTCGGGGACCCGCTGCCGACCCGTCTCGGCGAGGGTCCCCGAGCACGGGTACACCACGGCGTACCGCCGCGGCTCGTCCCACGAGACCCAGCCGGCGACCGGGGTCACGGGAACGAACATCAGCCGGGCCCCGGACAGGTCGCGCGGCGGGTAGTCGCGCGTGTTGATCTGCAACCGGCCCTTGCCGAGCCAGCGCATGCCCGGACGCATCGCGTCCAGCGCCTCGACCCAGCCGCCGCGGCTCAACTGCGCCGTGCGCGCGACGATGTCCGCCTCGATGACGCGCCGGCGCCGCTGCCAGTCCGGCAGGACGGTGTGCGTCCACACCCACGCGACGATGTCCGCGGCGCGCCCCGGCAGATCCTGCCGGCGCAGCATCCGGGGGAGCGGGCCGCCGCCGGCCGACACCGCCAGATGCCCGAGGGCGAGGTCCGGAGGGGTGTCCCGGATCCGGGACAACTCCTCCTCGAAACCGGGGCTGCCCTCACCGGTGGGTGTGGGCGTCAGGAAGTCGGCGTTCCAGGTGCCCCCCAGCGCGGTGCGCACGAGCAGAGCGGTCACCGGGTCCCCGGCCAGCCGCTCCCGGTACGCGGGCAGATGGGCGTCGAGCCAGGCCCGCTCGCCGGGGTGCGCGGCGGTGCCCCGTTCCAGGAGTTGCAGGCTCGCGATGGCCTCGGCCAGCGGGGAGACGACGAAGCGGCTGCCCACCAGCGTCTCGGTGTTGACCAGCCACCAGCCCACCTTGCGCCCCCTGTCGTTTCGCGTCCGCGCGAAACATTAAACGCCCGGCTCGCCGCCATCGAGACTCCGGTTCATGCGCACCTACCAAGACCTCTTCCGCACACCGGAGTTCACACCGCTGTTTCTCATGTCCACCGGCCAGGTGGCGGCGCAGACGGTGAGCGGACTGGCCCTGAGCACCCTGGTCTACGACGCGACCCGCTCCCCGCTGCTCTCCGCCGTCGCCATGTTCGGCCCCTCCCTCGCGCAGGTCGCCGGGGCGACGATGCTGCTGTCCGCGGCGGACCGCCTGCCGCCGCGGGCCGCGCTGAGCGGGGTGTCCCTGTTCTTCGCCCTCGGCACCGCCGCCCTGGCCATCCCCGGTCTGCCCCTGTGGGCCGTCTTCGTCATCCTGCCCGCCGAGGGTCTGGTGGCCTCCGTGGGCGGCGGGGTCCGCTACGGCTTGCTCCACCAGATCCTTCCCAAGGGCGGCTTCCTGCTGGGCCGTTCCGTGCTCAACATGTCGACCGGCACCATGCAGATCTGCGGCTTCGCCGTGGGCGGCCTCCTGCTGTCCGCCCTGTCGCCACGCGGTGTCCTGCTCGTCGGCGCCGCCCTGTACCTCGCGGCCTCCACCGCCGCCCGTTTCGGCCTCGCCGCCAGAGCGCCGCGCGCGAGCGGTCGCCCGTCGCCCGCGGAGACCTGGCGGACCAACGTCCTGCTGTGGTCCGCCCGGCCCCGCCGTACCGTGTACCTCGCCCTCTGGGTGCCCAATGGCCTCATCGTCGGCTGCGAATCGCTCTTCGTGCCCTACGCGCCCGCTCACGCGGGAGTGCTGCTCGCCTCCGCCGCGTGCGGCATGCTCGTGGGCGACACGCTGGCCGGCCGGTTCCTCCCCCCACGGTGGCGCGAGCGTGCGGGCGCCGCTCTCCGGCTGCTCCTCGCCGCCCCCTACCTGCTCTTCGCCTTCCACCCCGCACTGCCCCTCGCGGCCGCCGTCGTCGCCCTCGCCTCGGTCGGCTACGCGGCGAGCCTGGTGCTCCAGGAACGCCTGATGTCCCTCACCCCGGACGAACTCAGCGGCCATGCCCTCGGCCTGCACTCCTCCGGCATGCTCGCCTGGCAGGGCCTCGGCGCGGTCCTCGCCGGCACGATCGCCCAGCACACCTCCCCGGCCACCGCGATGACGGCCCTGGCCGCCGCCTCCGTCACGGTCACCCTCCTCCTCGCCCCCGGCCTCCGCCCGGCCCCGGCCCCGGCCACCGCGCACACCGTCGTGCCGTGAGGCACGGCATCCGGCAATGGCGCAGGCCGCGTGTCGGCTTCACCGGCCCGGGCCGTGTGTGTTTATATCGCGAAAGCGAGGCCAATGCCGATGGCAATGAGCCGGCACACCCACCGTCATCGCCGTCCGGTGGCGTGTGCGCAAGGCCGTATCGGCGCCGCGAAGCCCGCATGGCGAGCAGACCCCTATGGGGGAGTTCATTTCAACCCCTGACCACTCGGGCACCTACTCCACAGTGGGGGAACGCTTTTCATGGAAGACAGCAACGAGAATGGGCCCGCGGGGCAGCCTCGCGCGAACTTGACCAGGCGACGCATTCTTCAGGGGACGGCCGGCACCCTCGGTGCCGCTCTGGCATCCGCCGGCATCTATGAGATGGTCGACTCCATTGCGAAGCCACCGTCCCGGCCCGTTTCCGCCGACAGCCCGCCGATCCAGGAGCAATACATCCTGCAGAACGAGCCGGTGGTCATGGTCGACGGCTCGGGCGTGAAGAGCCGCAAGGGCACGATCGCGGTCCGGGTTCCGGCCCTGCACAACCATGTCATCACCGCGAGGCTGAATGTGCCGGCGAACGCCAAGGCGTTGCGGGAGGCGCAGCACCACCTCGAGTCCGTCCTCATGGATGTGGAAGGCGAATTTCCTTCCACGCCCACAGGAGTGGCCGTCACGGTGGCCTGGGGACTTCCCTATTTCCACCACTACATCCCGACCCTGGGCAAGACGTCGGGCTTCTTCAAGGCGGGAACCCGTTACCCGGCATATCTGCCGGTCGATTTGGCGACCTCCAAGACGGAGGGCCGTACGGTATATGCGCTGCAGGAGGCCAGGACGTTCCCCAGCGACCAGTCCCCGCCTGGCTTCGGGCCGGTCCGCATGGAACAGAATGACGTGGCCGTGCTGCTCCGCAGTGATTCGCTCGCCAATATCAAGGCAGCCCAGAACGCCATTTTCGGGCCCGGAGGAAACCGGGCGGGCAGCCTGTTCAAGGTGACGAGTATCCGCCGGGGCTTCTCCGGGGGCGGTTTCTACGGGCAGCAGGGCCTGCCGAGCAAACTGGCGCTGGCGGCCGACATCCCCGGTGCGAAGTCGATTCCCCGGCAGGCGCAGGGCTTCCTCGGCTTCGCCACCACCCTGGACTCGAATATGGGACCCGGCGTCATCGCCAATCTGGAGACCCTGCCAGGCCTCACCGATCAGTGGCCCAATGGTTACTTCAAACAGGGGACCACCATGCATCTCTCGCACCTGTTCCAAGATCTGGTGACCTGGTACGAAAAGAACTTCCCCCAGTACGCGGACCGCGTCCAGGCGATGCTCCATCCCGGCCTCTCGCCCGCGCCCGCGCCGGGTACGCTCGCCCTCCAGCCGCCGGGCCAGACCGAGGCCCAAGTGGCGCAAGGGGTCAAGCGGTACCGCGCCTACGGCCACACGGGGAGCATGTCGGAGGTGGACAGCACCACGTCGGCGATGACCAGCAACTACGGGAAGGCCTACCCCTCGGGGACGACCATCCCGGTGCGCGGCGATTTCGACACCCTGGACAATCCGTTCCACTACACCTCCGATCCGGCGGCGGACCACTACAGCAAGACGCCGGCGGCAGGGTTGCACTTCATCCAGTTCCAGCCGACGACGGAGATCTTCAATATCGTCCGGCTCTCGATGGACGGCCACTATCCCGACCGGACCCTCCCTGTCGCACCGCGCAGCCCCCACGCCGGCATCAACTCGGTCCTCCACACGACCCACCGGCAGAACTATCTGGTCCCACCACGTCGCCATCGCTCGTTCCCACTGGCCGAGTTCCTCGTCTGACACCAGCCGCCCGGCGCGGGGGCACGGGTTCAAAACACCTGGCGGACCCTGGTGGCGGGCGCTATGCTCCCCGCGATGACGACCTACTCCTCGCACAGATCGGGGGTCCCGTCCGCGCAAGGTGAGTGCTGATGCTCACTCAGAACGCGTACGAGGATTCCCGTGTTTCGTTGTGGCTGCGCGTGCGTGAGTACGCCGTGCCGCCGTCCATGATCGACGCCGCGACCGTCCGCCGCCGTGCGGGGGACTGGGCAGGCGCGTGCGCCGCCGCGGGCGTCGATGTCGATCTCGATCTGCGCGCGCTGGCGCGTACTCATGGCGGGCAGTTCGCCGCCCGGATCCGGGCGGATCTGCGCCAACTGGCTCCCGATCTGTTGCGCTGGCACATGCCGAGGATCGCTCCCGACGGGCTGTTGCGGCCGGGGCTGACGATCGCCCTGGCCCGGTACCAGGACGGCGGGCGTGCCGTGCACCTCGTGGTGCGGACGCCTCCGGCCTGGGCGGATGCCGGTCAGCGCATCAGCCTCGCACTGTGGGACGGAAGCCGGGCCGCGGCGAGTGCCCACCCCCACCCGCATCCCCGTCCGCACCGCCGGTTCCGCCTCGACCTGCACCGGCACCTGTGGGACGCCCGCAGGGCGGACGAATTGCGGACCCGGTCGGGAGCCGGCGGTCCGCCCGCCGACGACCGACCTCCGGGACCGCGCCGCGCTGTCGACCGATGGCCTGCCGAGGCGGAGATCGTGCTCCGCGCCGAGGGGCGCCGTAGCGGTCCCGTCGTCGTCAGACTGGGCTCGCGGGAACGGCTGCTCGTGGACCTGGCCCCGACCGGTGACGGGCCCGGTCCGCCCGCGTCGCGCATCTCGCGGCTGCCCGCGGACGACCGCGCCGCCCGGCTGCCGGTGCTGCCCGACGCGGCGACCTGGGTGCCCCCCGACCTGGAGCTGCTGCGGGCCGGCGCGATCACGGCCGACCGGCTGCATCCGCTGGTCGCCGCCGCCCTCGTGCCGGGTCACGTGCCGCCCGCCTCCGGCGGGCTCACCGACCCGGCAGGGCAATCGCGCTTCGTGGAATGCCGCGGAGCCCGGCACCGGATCGGCCTGGCCGACGGGGTCCTGGCCCCACTGGACCACGGCCCGGACGAGATCCGCAGGGAGGAGCTACTGGCAGCACTGACCGGTACCCCGCTTCCCTGCCTGCAGGCGATCGACGAGGCACACCGCCGTCCGGACTGCCTCCCAGGCGTCCGCGAGCGCCTGGACCACGGTGACACCGCCGGTGCGCTGGCGGTCGTCGAGGGCCTGCTCGGACCCGAAGCCTTGCTCCGAGACGGCGCGTTGCGGGACGAACTGGAGACGGCCGCCGAACGGCGCATCGTCCACGGGCTGTTCCGGGCGGGCCTGGCCGACCCCGGACCCCGCCGTGTCCCGGACAGGCGCCGTCACCGTGACGGCCGCCGCCCCCGGACCGCGATCTTCCACTGACCCGGGGTCCGCAATCCCCGTCCTTCCATGACCCTTCACTTCACGAACCCACAGGTGATCACCCATGCCCACCACAGCCCTGCCGCCCGCGACCGACATGCCCGCCGGCCCGGACGGCCCCACCCGGCTCGACGTCGCAGGCGCGCTGCTGGACCTGCTGCGCGACACGACCACGGAACCGCGCCCCGACCCGCAATTGGAGGCCCTGACCCTGGCCGTCGCCGCCGACCTGCCCGTGCTGCTCTGGGGCGAGCCGGGCATCGGCAAGAGCGCGGCGCTGACGCAGCTCGCCGCCGCCCTCGACCTCCCGCTGACCACGGTGATCGCCAGCGTGCACGAGCCGTCCGACTTCTCGGGCCTGCCGGTCGTCGGGGACGATCCCGCGGTGCACGGCGTCCCGATGGCGCCGCCGGACTGGGCCGTTCGGCTGGTGCGGGCGGGCCGGGGACTGCTGTTCCTCGACGAACTGTCCACCGCGCCGCCGGCCGTCCAGGCCGCCTTGCTCCGCCTGGTGCTGGAGCGACGGATCGGCGCGCTCCGACTGCCGCCAGGGGTAAGGATCGTGGCCGCCGCCAATCCGCGCTCCTCGGCGGCGGACGGCTGGGAACTGAGCCCGCCCCTGGCCAACCGGTTCGTCCACCTCCAGTGGACCCACGACCCCGAGGTGGTGGTCCGCGGCCTCGGCGGGACGTGGCCCCGGGCGACCCTGCCGCGGCTCGACCCCCGACGGCTGCCGGAGGCCGTGGACTTCGCCCGCCGCGCGGTGTGCGGGCTCCTGGCCGCCCGCCCCGGCCTCGTGCACAAGCTGCCCACCAGCGAGACGCGCCGCGGCGGCGCCTGGCCGTCGCCCCGCAGTTGGGAGATGACCTTGCACCTCATCGCCTTCGCGACCGCGGCCGGCGTCTCCCGTGACGTGCTGTCCCTCCTGGTCAGAGGAGCGGTAGGGGATGGCCCGGGGCTGGAACTGCTGGCGAGCCTGGACCGGATGGACCTCCCGGACCCCGAGGACCTGCTCGCCGATCCCGCCGCCGCCGACCTGCCGGAACGGGGCGATCTGCGCCAGGCCGTGCTCGACGGCGTGGTCGACGCCGTCCGCAGGCGCCCGGAGAAGTCCCGTTGGGACGCGGCCTGGGCGCTCCTGGTCCTGGCGCTGGAGACCGGGGCCCCGGACCTGGTGGTCGTCCCCGCGACCACCCTCGCCACGCTGCGCCGGCAGGACTGGGACGTGCCCGCCGCCATCGAACGACTCGCCGGAACGGTGGCGTTGTCCCGCCGGGCGGACCAGGCCGCCGCTCGCGCCGCGGCCGCAGTGAAGGCCGGGCGATGACGACGTACGACGCACTGGCGCCCGCACCCACCACCCCCGGTGCCCTGGACCGCGAGAAGCTCTTCGCCGCCCGGCTGCACGCCGCCCGCGCCCGGCCCTACCTGGCGACGGCGCTGTTCGCCCTGCACACCGTGGAGTCGCCGCGGGTGCCGACGATGGCCGTCGACCGGCACTGGCGGTGCTATGTCTCGCCCGCGTTCGTCGACCGGACCCCCGTGGAGGAACTGGCCGGGGTGTGGGTGCACGAGGTCTCCCACCTCCTGCGCGACCACCACGGTCGCAGTGACCGCGTCGCGAAGGAGCGCGGCCTGACCGGCCCGGGCGAACGGCTGCGGATGAACATCGCCGCCGACTGCGAGATCAACGACGACATCTACGGCGACGGCCTGGTGCGGCCCGAAGGCGCCGTCGTGCCCGCCTCGTTGGACCTGCCCGAGGGCGAACTCATGGAGGACTACCTGCCCCGGTTCGGGCTCGGACCGCGTACCCAGGGCATGGTCTGGCTGGACTGCGGCAGCGGCGCCGACGGACTCGACCGCTCCTGGGACCTGGGGCCGGACGGCGCACACGGCCTCAGCGCACAGGAACGGGACGCGGTACGGTTCCGCGTCGCGCAGGGCATCACCGGCCGGCCGGGCAGTGCTCCCAGAGGATGGCAACGGTGGGCGGAGCAGGCCTTCCACCCGCCGCAGCCGTGGCGGGAGTTGCTGGGGGCGGCCGTCCGCTCGGCGGCCTCCGGCCCCGGCGTGGGGGAGGACTACACCTACGGCCGCCCGTCCCGTCGCTCCGCCGGTGTGCCCGGGGTCGTACTGCCGAGCCTGCGCCGCAGGCCGCCGCGGGTCTCCGTCGTCATCGACACCTCCGGCTCGGTCAGCGACACCGAACTCGGCAGCGCCCTCCTCGAGGTCGCCGCCATCTCCCGGGCCGTCGGCGGCCGCCGCGACATGGTCACCGTCGTGCCGTGCGACGCGTCGGCCCACATCGCGCACCCGCTGTGCCGCGCCGAGGGCATTCCGCTGGTGGGCGGTGGGGGCACGGACCTGCGGACCGGCTTCGCCACGGCGCTGCGCGCGCGCCCGCGTCCGGACGTCGTCGTCGTTCTGACGGATGGTCAGACCCCCTGGCCGGAAAGGCGCCCGCCGTCCCGCACGGTGGTGGGACTGTTCCCCCGACGGCGCACGTCCGTGAACGAGGACGATCCGTACTGGGTGCCGGACACACCGCCGGACTGGGCGCGCGTGGTGGAGATCGGTTAGCCCGGCGGCCAGGTGCGCCGAGTGGGGCGAGGTCGGGACTTCTCCCCATGCCCGCCGCCCGGCGGCGGCGATGCCGGTGCGGAGGCCGGCGCAGGATACGCAATCCTCCCGATGGCCGCGGGGCCGCGTCCTGACAGCATCGCTCGAAGGATCCACATGCTCAGAGCGAGGTTCGAGTGAGTCAGGCAGTGAACGAGCCGATGGCCGATGTGCGTGACATGTATATGGCGCACACCATGATGCGGAGGGAGTTCCGGCTGCTTCCGCAGCTCGTGCGGGACGTCGCCACGGGTGACACCAAGCGTGCCGAGGTCGTGGCGGCCCACGCCGACAAGGTGTGCCTGATCCTGCACCTTCACCACGAAGGCGAGGACGCGGTCGTGTGGCCGCGCCTCCTGGAGCGGGGCGGGCAGGAGACCGCGGCCATCGTGCCCACGATGGAGGGGCAGCACCATGTGATCGAGCGCGCCCTCGACGAGGTGACGGACCTGCTGCGCGGCTGGCGCTCCACCGCTCAGGGCGGCGAGGAGCTCGCGGACGCCTTCGAGCGGCTGCTCGGCGCGCTGCTGGAGCACATGGCCCTGGAGGAGAAGGAGATCCTGCCCCTGGCGGAGAAGTACATCACCGCCGCGGAGTGGAAGCTCCTCGGGGAGCACGGCATGGAAAAGAGCCCGAAGAAGGACCTGCCGCTCGCCTTCGGCATGGTGATGTACGAGGGCGACCCCGAGGTCGTCAAGGCGGTGCTCGCGCACGCCCCCTTCGCGGCCCGCATGATCATGCCGATCGTGGGGCCCCGGCTGTACGCCAGCCACGCCAAACGCGTGCACGGCACCTCGACCCCGCCGCGCGTGGGCAGTTGACCGCCCACCCGGATCCGAACACCGCGGCCGGTGGCGGGGCCGGCGGGGCTGCCGGGCCCCGGCCTCCCCGCGAACGGGCGGACGCCGCGCGCAACCGCGCCGCGATACTCGACGCCGCGGCCGGGCTGTTCGCCGAGTACGGCGTGGACGGCGTGTCGATGGACCAGGTGGCGGCGGCCGCGGGCGTCGGAAAGGGCACCGTGTTCCGCCGCTTCGGCGACCGGGCCGGACTCGCCGCGGCGCTGCTGGCCGAGCGTGAGCACGACCTGCGGGACGCCGTCCTGCACGGGCCGCCGCCGCTGGGCCCGGGGGCCGCCGCCGGCGACCGCCTCGCCGCGTTCGTCGACGCCTGCTTCGACCATCTGCTGCGGCACCTCGCTCTGGCGCGCCTCCACGAGACCGCGACCACCGGCTCGCGCCACCGGGCCGACGCCTACCGCTTCTGGCACCGCCACCTCATGACCCTGCTCGACGCCTCGGCCGATCCGGAGACCTGCGCTCACGCCCTGCTCGCGAATCTGTCCGCCGTGCACATCAGCGCCCTGCTCCCGGAACTGGGCGAGGACCGGATGCGCGACGGCCTGACGCACCTGGCCCGCTCGGCGCTGCGTCCCCTGTGACGCGGAAGGCGGCCGGGTGCACAGTGCACACCGGCCGCCGTCGCTGCCCGGGCCCGTGCCCGGGCTCGGACTCAGGCGCTGACCGTCTCGCCGGGCAGTGACAGGTCCAGGTCCACCAGGCGCGCGTGTCCCGGGTGGGTCGCCGAGGAGGCCAGCGGGCCGTGCCCGGCGGCGCGTGCGGCCAGGACGTAGTGGCCCTCGGCCGGGACGGTGAGGGTGTACGTCCCGTCGTCGCCCGAGATCGTCGCGCCCGCCTGGCGGCCGCGGCGGTCGATCAGCGTGACCTTGGCACGGGCGACGGGCGTTCCGCCTGCCGCCAGCACCCGGCCGCGGAAGCCCCGCAGGGCCTCCTCGGCGTTCGCCAGGCCGGCCGCTTCCTCGCTGCTCGCCCGCAGCTGCACCGTGGCCGCCCGCCGTCCCGGCAGTCCCAGGGCGAGGAGGACGCCGATGGCGACCGCGCCGGTGGCGATGAGGAACGACACGCGGAAACCGTGCATGGTCGGGATGGCGAGGCCGTTCGCGTGGTCCGCGGTGTTGGCGAGCACCATGCCGATCACGGCGCTCGACACCGACGTGCCGATGGACCGCATCAGGGTGTTCAGGCCGTTGGCGGCGCCCGTCTCGGAAGCCGGGACGGCGCCGACGATCAGCGCGGGCAGGGACGAGTACGCCAGCCCGATGCCGGCGCCCAGGACCACCGCCGTGATCACGGTCTGCCAGGCGGCACTCATCAGCCCGAGGCCGCCACCGTAGCCGAGCCCGATGATCAGCATGCCGATGATCAGGGTGACCTTCGGGCCGAAACGGGCGGAGAGCCGGGCGTATACGGGGGCCGTCAGCATCATCGTCAGACCCAGGGGGGCCACGCACAGGCCCGCGACCACCATCGACTGGCCGAGGCCGTAGCCGGTGGCTGCCGGCAGCTGGAGCAGCTGGGGCAGGACCAGCGAGACCACGTAGAAGCTGACGCCGACCATGATCGAGGCGAGGTTGGTGAGCAGCACTTCGCGGCGCGCGGTGGTGCGCAGGTCGACCAGCGGTGCCTTCAACCGCAGCTCCATCAGGCCCCACAGCAGCAGGATCACGACGGCCGCGCCGAACAGGCCGAGCGTGGTGCCGGAGGACCAGCCCCAGTCGCTGCCCTTGGTGATCGGCAGCAGGAACAGGACCAGCCCGATGGCCAGGCCGATCGCGCCGGGCAGGTCGAAGGAGCCCTTCGCGCGCATCGGGGACTCGGGCACGACGATCAGGGTGAGCGCGATCGCGAGCACGCCCAGAGCGGCGGCGGCGTAGAAGAGGGCGTGCCAGTCGGTGTGCTGGGCGATCAGGGCGGCGCCGGGCAGCGCGAGGCCGCCGCCGACACCGATCGAGGAGCTCATCAGGGCCATCGCCGAGCCGAGTCGCTCGCGCGGCAGCATGTCGCGCATCAGCCCGATGCCGAGCGGGATCGCGCCCATGGCGAAGCCCTGCAGCGTGCGGCCCACGATCATCGTGAGCAGATCACTGGTGACGGCGCTGATCACGGCGCCGACCACCATGATCGCGAGGCTGGTGATCAGCAGACGGCGCTTGCCGTAGAGATCGCCGAGGCGGCCCATGATCGGTGTGGCCACGGCACCGGAGAGCAGGGTCGAGGTCAGGACCCAGGTGGCGTTGCTGGGAGCGGTGTGCAGCAGTTGCGGCAGGTCCTTGATGACGGGGACCAGCAGCGTCTGCATGACCGCGACAACGATGCCTGCGAAGGCGAGAACGGGGACGACGGCCGCGGTGGTTCTCCGCGTGGGCTGTTCGGTCGTCGTGAGGGTCATTGAGTGGGGCCTCCGGGCCGGGAAGAGGACACGGCGGCGTGCATCACGCCACATCTCGTGCAAACCCGTATGTCGAGGCAACTATTCCGGCACGAGGGATGAAAGTGCGAACCGGGGGGCCGGTGAGGTTCCGGAGGCCTCTCGGGCGGGCGGTGCGCCGGGCCCCGCGGGTTGCCGGCCCCCGCCACCGTGCCGTGGCGGGGGCCGACCCAGGCATGGGGCTGCGGCGGGTTCCGCACCGTGGCCCTCTGCTCGCCCTCAGCCTTGCCCGGCTCTGCCGGGGCCGCGCGCGGGGCGCGTCCTCCCCGGTGACGCTCGGGGACCCGGACATCCCCCGGAGATCCAACCGCCTGGTTGGTTTTGGGGGAGGGAGGGGTATCGTTCCAACCAACCGGATGGATTCAATTGCCCGTCCGACCTCTTCCGGAATCCCTGGAGCACCCGTGTCACCTTCTTCACCTTCTTCACGTTCCTTGCCTTCCTCCCGCATTCCCTTCGGAGCCCTGTCGACGGCGACGGAGGTCGTCCACGACGTGGACCTGACCGGCAAGCGTGCGGTCGTCACCGGCGGTGCGTCGGGCATCGGCCTCGAAACCGCGCTCGCTCTCGCCGGAGCCGGCGCGGAGGTGACCTTGGCCGTACGCGATGTTCACGGCGGTGAACGCGCCGCCGACCGCATCCGGCAGCAGACCGGCAGCCGCAACGTCCACGTCGCCCATGTGGATCTGGCGGACCCCGGCTCCGCCCGTGCCCTCGCCGAGAGCTGGGGCGGCCCCCTGCACATCCTGGTGAACAACGCCGGCATCATGGCGCTGCCCGAGCTCAGCCGCACCGAGCAGGGCTGGGAGAAGCAGTACGCCGTCAACGTCCTCGGCCACGCCGCCCTCACTCTCGGTCTGCACGACGCCCTGCGCGCGGCGGGCGGGGCCCGCGTGGTCACGGTCAGTTCCTCCGCCCATCTCATGGCCCCCGTCGACTTCGACGACATCCACTTCACCCACCGCCCCTACGAGGCGTGGACGGCCTACGGCCAGTCCAAGTCGGCCGCGATCCTGTTCACCGTCGCCCTGGCCCGCCGCTGGGCGGCCGGCGACATCACCGCCAACGCGCTACACCCCGGCGGCATCATGACCAACCTCCAGCGCCACCTCAGCGAGGATCAGCTCCGTTTCGTGGGCGCGACCGACGAAGCGGGCCGGAAGCTCCAGGTGCCGCCCGGCTGGAAGACGCCGCAGCAGGGCGCCGCCACCTCCGTACTGCTGGCCGCCTCGCCGCTCGTGGCAGGCGTGACGGGCCGCTACTTCGAGGACTGCCAGGTGGCAGCTCCGCAGCCCGAGCCCGCGCCGGGCAAGAACGGTGTCGCCGCCTGGGCCATCGACGAGACGGCCGCCGACCGCCTGTGGGACGAGGTCACGAAGGCACTGGCACTCGGAATCTGAGAGCCGGCCGGTCCTCCCGATCATCCGGACGGAGCGGGCTGCTCGGAGGTCCCCTAGTGCCCGGGCGGCACGCGCGCAAGCCCGTCACCGCGACCAGGCCCGGCTCTCCTAGGCTGTCGTCATGGTCTACGACTCTGCCGCTACGCGTGCGCGCCTCATCGAGGCCGCCTATGGCGAATTCGTCGCGCACGGGCTCGCCGGCGCGCGAGTCGACCGGATCGCCAAGGCCGCGCCGGCCAACAAGCAGGCCATCTACGCCTACTTCGGTTCCAAGGACGAACTCTTCGACGCCGTGCTGGAAGCGCGCCTGCGGGTGCTGGCCGACGTCGTCCCGTTCACCCCCGGCGACCTCGCCGCGTACGCCGGTGCGCTCTTCGACGCCTTCACCGACGACCCGGACCTGATCCGGCTGACCCAGTGGAAGGCGCTTGAGCGGCCCCAGGCGTCAGCCGCGGAACGGGAAGCCCATGTGACCAAGGCCCAGGCCGTCGCCGACGCATGTGGCGCGGACCTGGAAGCCGGCATGGACGCGTTGATGATCGCTCTGTCCGCCGCGCAGTCCTGGTACTTCACGCCCCGCGGAATCCGCGACCCGGCCGAGGGCGACGAGGCGGCCCGGCGTGACCGGCACCGTGCGGCGGTCGTCTCCGCGGTCGCCGCCATGACCGACCGGCTGCTGCCCCACCCTGGGTGACGCTGCTCCCCGCTCGGCACGCCCTCGCCGGCGGCCCGCCGCCGGTGGTCATGTATGAGGAGTAGAGTGATCTTACCGAGGGCATTTCGTGCGTTGGCATCAGCGTTGGCGTCGTCGTCGGGAACACGACCGCCCGGCTGTCGCCGGGCTGGAAGGCGGCGTGATGGCCGCGACGACGGCCCCCCACCTCGCCGAGGTCCGCATCACCGCGGCCTCCCCGGAAGTGGCGCGCCAAGTGGCGGAAGTGCTCCGTGCCTGGTTCGCCAGCTCGGAACAGCGCAGCTACCCCGCGGGTCCCAACGGTCAGGGCACCCGGCTCCACCTCACGGTGAACACCGCCCAGACGCCCGAACTCCCCGGCGGCGGATTCCAGCCGTGGCTGGCCGTTCCCCCGTCGGCGGGCGGCTGACATGGCCCTCGGTCCCGGTTCCGGTGGCGGCTCCGGCGAGAGTGCTCGCGCTCAGGCGTCGGCGGGGGGAGCGGGGTGGCAGGTGAATCCGAGGCGCTTCATGGCCCGGGTGACCTCCGCGGCGGTGAAGTCCCGCCGGTCCTGGCGGGTGATCACCGCCCCCACCTGCTTGACGGGGTAGGAGCGCTGGTCGATGAGGACGCACTCGCCGGAGACAGGCTCAGGAGCGATGCCGCTCATGGCCCGTTGCACCTCGCTTGCGGTGAGGTCGAAGGGGTAACCGGCGATGATGCAGCGCACTGGGTCTCCACACGGTGGACGGATGAGCTGGCACAACCAGCCTTGCACATTGCGAGGCTCAGAACGACAGGGCGGGGACGTGAACCGACACCAACCTTCCTCGTCGCGCCTCCCGCTCCAGGCGTGAATCCTGTGTTAGGTTGGATACGTTGCAGTTTTGGTACCCATGAACTTTATGTGCGCCTGACGGGATGTGACCCACAGGTGCATTTTTGTTTTTCCGGTCCTTCCGGAGGGTCATTGCGGCGACAAAAGTCCGCACAGTGCGGATTTGGTGTACTGCTCCCGAAGGAGATGTTTCATCATGGCAACTGGCACCGTGAAGTGGTTCAACGCGGAAAAGGGTTTCGGCTTCATCGAGCAGGACGGTGGCGGCGCTGACGTCTTCGCCCACTACTCGAACATCGCCACCCAGGGCTTCCGTGAGCTGCAGGAGGGCCAGAAGGTGAGCTTCGACGTGACGCAGGGTCAGAAGGGCCCGCAGGCCGAGAACATCGTTCCGGTCGGCTGACGCCGAAAGCGTTTCGCGGTTCGGGGCCGGCACCTGCGAAGGTGCCGGCCCCGAACTGTTTGCCCGGCCGCTCGGCCCCGCTCAACCGCTAGCGGAAGTCGCCGGGCGTGTAGGCGCCGGCCCAACGGGAGTACTGTGCGCGGTCCGACGGGGAGAAGGACGCGTTCAGGATCCGGTACTGCCGGTAGAAGTGGCGGCCGTTGTCGATCCGCACGCCCTGCACCTGGAGTTGGGAATCCGGCAGTACGCGGACGCGGCCGTCGGCGCATGTGGGCTCGCAGGTGTTGATCCTCAGCGTGCCCCGGCCGGTCGCCGTCGCGGACCCCCAATGGGACCAGCGCAGACCCTCCAGAGCCACGGTGCTCGTCGCCTCGAAGGCCGGTGGCATGGCGGACGGGCGTTGGGCCAGGTCGTCCAGGAACATCGGGGGGTCCGTACTCGCCACGGCTGCCGTCGCCGGCGTGAGGGCGGCGGAGAGCGCGAGCACGAAGCACGACAAGGGCCGACGCGACACGGTGCTGCCTCCCTCGACCGGCGAACCGCGGTGCGGCACACGGCACGGCTTGCGCGCCGGATGTGATGGTGGTCGGTTCCCGAGGCCTTTCGTCCCATCGTAGGACGCACGGCCCGGTCGTGCCCGGGCGCGGTGACGCCCCTCGTCGTCCAGGGACCGTTCCGGGTCGTTCGGCGAGCCGGGTCCGCCGAGGAGCCGCCCCGGTTCCGCTCAGCCCGCCCGGTGGACGGCCGTGTCGCCCGCGTGGTCGGTACCGCTGTCGGTGTCGGCCTGGCGCAGCTCGGCGAGCAGTTCGCTCTGCCCGGCCAGGAGTTCGGTGAGGATGCGGCGCGCGGCGCGCAGCAGCTCCGCCACGTCACCCCCGGCGAGGGCGTAGCTGACGGTCGAGCCCTCGCGGATCGACACCACGATGCCGGAGCGCCGGAGCACGCCCAGTTGCTGGGACAGGTTGGAGGGCTCGATCTCGATCTCGTTCAGCAGGTCCCGCACGGGCTTGGGGCCGTCCTGCAGCAGCTCCAGGACCCGGATGCGCACGGGGTGCCCGAGCATGCGGAAGAACTCCGCCTTGGCCTGGTACAGCGGTACCTGCATCGTGTGATAGCTCCTGCCCGGACTCGACGGCCGATGAGTGTCGGCCGCCGAGACGGCCGACGCGACGCTGCAGTCCAATCCTTCCGCTCCCGGGGCCCGCACGCCGATGGATTTGCGCGCTTCTCTGGATCAGGATGTGCCCAATTGAAACATTCTTCAATTCATGGGCATGCGGAGCCCGGGGCGGCAGGGTCGTCGCTACATCTCCAGTTCGGCCTCGATGCGCCTGAGTTGGTGGCGGGCCATCGCCAGGTTGGCGTGGGCGCTGTCGAGGACGAGGTAGAGGAACAGCCCCTTGCCGCCGCGGTTCTTCAGGGGCCGGATCAGGTGGTACTGGGTGCCGAGGGTGATCAGGATGTCCTCGATTTCCTCCTTGATGCCGAGTTCCTTCATGGTGCGGGTCTTGGCGCGGATCACATCGGTGTTGCCCGCGGCGGCGACGCTCAGGTCGAAGTCCTTCCCGCCGCCGATGGTGCCCAGCGCCATGCCGCTGGTGTAGTCGACCAGAGCGGCGCCCACGCTGCCCTCGATCGACGTCATCGTCTCCTTGAGGGAGGTCTCGATGTTCGCCATCGTCGCTTCTCCTGCTCTCGCTGCTCGTGGCCCGGCATGCGAACTGCCGGGCGCGCTGTGACGGGGACGCTACTGAACGTGTGCGGAACGGGGAGGAGAACTCCGATCCCGGCCAGGGCGCCGCGCGGGCCGCTGTAGGATCCGGCGCCGCCTTCCCCTGCCCCAGGGGCCGTTGGGCGCGGCCGGTGCGGCGGGACCCGGAGGTCTGCCTCACGTCCGGTCCCGCCACGCGGGCCGCTGCCGTGGACGCGACGCAGCCGAACCACCCGAACGTGGGCAACGTGTGGGCCATCCGGGGCTTCGCCGGCGGCCTCGCCGACCGGACCGCGCACGTCTCCGGTCGCCGGCCGGACATCGTCCGCACGGCCGCTCCGGACCGGCCCCGCCCGCCCTGGCCCATGATCCACCGGTGTGCGGCCGGCGTCGTGGTCCGCCGGCTCACCCGCGATAGTCTGGCCAACACGCCCCGGACCTCGGCCTGTCGCCATGTCCCCTCGTTGTCGTCGCCGGGCTGACATTTGGTTGGATGCAGCAATGAGCGCAGATGATCACCAGGAATCGGGTCTTTCGAAGAGCGTGTGGAGCGACGCGGACTTCGAGGACATGGGGTGGCACTACGCCACCGTCCACGGCCTTCACGTGCGGCAGACCGACGCGGACCCGCCACGCCTCCTGCTCGACCTCGACTACATCGTCCGCTGGGTGCAACCGCTCCCGCCGGAGAAGCACTTCACCTTCTGGGTGTCCCCGGCGACGCTGGTCTTCGACGACGTCCAGGACCTCGAAGGGGGTCTCGGATTCAAGGGCCGGTCGCCGGACCTGGAGATCGACGCCGTGCACCGGCTGACACCGGACGACGACCGGCAGGACCTGCCGCACTGGCATGTCGAAGGACACGCCTTCGACCTGAGGTTCCGGGCATCCGGCTTCCGGCAGTACTTCCGCCGGACGCCGCAGCTCACCTCCCGTTACACCCTGCCGCCGGCTGACCGTGGCGGCTGCTCGTTCGACGAGGTCGCCTTCGCGTGAGCGGAGGGCGGCGCCCTGCCTGTGCGTACGGGCGCGGCGCCCGCGGGCCGGGTGGCGACCCGCGATTCACGCGGGATTCGCCGCCGGCCCGAACAGGCAGTCCGCACATACGCTTTGCGGCAGCCGGTATCGGGCCCGGCGTACGGCGTATTTCCGGTTCGTACTGAAAAATGCGCCCGGCGCGTGATTCGTACGAAGAAGTAGTGGACTTTTCCGGAGGAATTCCCGGACGGCTTCCGTTGTCCGCTCGAATTGCGGGAAATACGCCCCGGCCCGATCGGCCGGGGCCTCGCGGTCAGCCCTTGACGGCCCGCAGGATCACGAACTTCGGGTCGGAAGCGACGACGTCGCAGTTGCCGAAGAGGCGCCGCAAGCGCACGTGGTAGCCCAGGTGCCGGTTGCCGATCACCAGCAGCTCGCCGCCGGGGCGGAGCGCGGCCCGGGCGGTGTGGAACATACGGCGGGCGGTCGTGTCGGTCACCGACTGGTGGGAGTGGAACGGCGGGTTGTTGAGCACCAGGTCGGCGCCGCCGGGCGGGATCGCCGTCAGGACGTCCGCGGCGTCGCCGACGAGGAAGCCGGCCTTCGCTGCGGGCCCCAGGTTGTCGCGGAACGTGGCCTCGGCGGACGCCACGGCCTGGTGCGACTCGTCGACGAACAGCACCTCGGCGTCGGGGTTGGCGAGCGCCACCGCGGTACCGACGACCCCGTTGCCGCAGCCCAGGTCGATCACGCTGTCGGGGCCCTGCCGGGCCGGCAGGTGCCGGAGGAGGAAGCGGGTGCCGATGTCGAGGTGGTCGGCGCAGAAGACGCCCGCGTGGTTGGTGACGGTGCGGCCGGACAGCGCGCCGAGGTCGTCGGGCAGCGCGTACCGCAGCGGCCACGGGTTCGGCCCGCGGTCCGCCGCGGGATCGGGCGTGCTGAAGATCAGCCGGGCCTTGCGGACCGCCGGCGAGGTGCGCGTCGGCCCTACGATCCGTTCGAAGAGTTTCAGCGTCGAGGTGTGGATCTCGGTGACCATGCCCGCGCCCACCACGACGGTCCCGGCGTGCAGCACGGGCGCCAGCCGGTGCAGCTGGTCCTCCAGCAGGGCCAGGCTCTTGGGCACCCTGACCAGCAGTACGTCGATGCGGGCGGGCGGGTCGTCCCGCGTGGTCAGCATCCGTACCCGTGTCTGCGCCTGCGGCGCGTTGCGCCGCAGGTTCGCCGCGGTGGCCTGCTGCCCGAGGTGGGAGTCCGTGATCTGCGTCGGACGGTGGGCGGCCAGCGCCGTCGCCAGCGCCCCCCAGCGGTCCCCGAGCACGGCGATCTCGCCCGTCAGGTCCGTTCCGGTCTCCGCGAGGTGCCGCAGCAGGTAGTCGTCCGCGGCGTCCCATGCCCGCAGCGACTCCCGCGGGTCCGCCGGGAAGCGGGTCAGTTCGAGTGCGCCCCACGGCGTGCTGAAGAGGTTCATCGCCCCTCAGCGTACGGGCCACAGTACCGGCGACCGCCACCCTTGCTCTACAATTGCAAGTGAGCCGTGAGGGGAGTCGCCGTGAAGCGTAGTGATCTGGGGGATTCGGCCTGCCCGATCGACCGGTCGTTGTTCGAGGTCGGTGACACCTGGACGCTGCAGATCCTCCGGGACGCGATGCACGGTGTCACGCGGTTCACGGACTTCAGCAAGAGCATCGGGCTGGCCACCAACGTGCTGACCGCCCGGTTGCAGAAGCTGGTGGCGGTGGGGATCTTCGAGGTCCGCGAGTCGGGGCTCGGGAATTCGCACGAGTACGTGCTGACCGAGAAGGGCCGTGACTTTCACACGGTGCTGGCGGCGTTGCGGCAGTGGGGGCAGAAGCACCTCTTCGAGGACGACGAGCTGATGACCCGCGTCGTCGACGCCCGTACCGGGCAGGAGCCGCAGCCGCTGACGCTCACGGCCGAGGACGGCAGGGCGCTGAACTCCGGCGACATGCTCGTGGTCCGGTCGCGCGCGGCCGACCCCATCGAGACCGCCGTGCCGGTCGACACGCCCCGCCGCCGTGAGGCACGTGCCGGGCGATCCCGCCGGTCCACCGGGCCGGACAGCTGACACCATCCGCCGGACTACGTGGCCGGCGCCGCCGGCCTCGTCGGCAGCTCTGCCCAGACCGTCTTTCCCCGCGCGTGGTGACGGGTGCCCCATTGGTCGGCGAGGCTCGCGATGATGAACAGCCCCCGGCCCGTCTCGTCGATGGTGCGCGCGTGTTTCACCCGCGGTGAGCTGGGCGCGGCGTCGCCGACCTCGCAGGTCAGCATCCGGTCCAGGATCAGGCGCAGACGCAGCGGTGGAGCGCCGTAGCGGACCGCGTTGCCGACGAACTCGCTGACGACGAGCTCGGCGGTGAACGCCGTCTCCTCGTCCACGCCCCAGACCTCCAGCTGCCGGCGCGTCGCCGCGCGGGCGACGGGCGCGGCCTCGGCGCCCGCCGGCAACGGGAGGGTCAGCACCCGTTCCGCTGGCAGCGCCTTCGTCCGGGCGAGCAGGATCAGTGTCTCGCCGGCGGGGTGCTCGTCCCTGGCCGCGGAGGCGATGCCGTCGTGCAGGTCGCGCAGGGGCCGTGCGTGCGCGCCGTTCAGGAGCGGGCGCAACCGGCCGGCCGGTGTCAGGACCTGGTCCGCGAGCGCGGCCGTGCCCATGGCCAGAGTGCTCCCTTCGGGGAGGCTGACGGTGGCCGCCGGGAACGGGGCCCTGCCCGGCCCGGTGAGCAGGGGGCCGGGCGGGACGGACAGTCCTGACGTGCTGCCGTCGGGGAGGACGACGACCGGTTCCGGCAGGCCGGCGCGGGCGACCGTACAGGTGAGATCCACCGGGTCGTAGATCGCGATGAGACAGCCGGCGGTGAGGGGACCGTGGTAGCTGGGGTCGAACGGAGGCAGAGTGGCATACGCGGCGGCGAGACGTGTCGCGGTGTCGCTCAGGCGGGCCAGCAACTCGTCGGGCTCGAGGTCCAGGGCGGCGAGGGTGTGCACGGCCGTGCGGAGCAGTCCCATGATGATCGCCGCGGTCATTCCCTGCCCCGCCACGTCGCCGACGACCAGCGCGGTGCGCGCGCCGGGCAGCGGAATCGCGTCGAACCACGCGCCCGCCTCCTCCGGATCGCGAAGGTGCAGGGGCGCGATCTCCATGGTGCCCGGTACGACGGTTCGCTGGGGGAGAAGCCTGTGCTGGACGGTCGACGCGATGATCCACTCGCGCATGTACTGACGGGCGTTGTTGATGCACAGCGCGGCGTGCGCGCACACCGCGGACGCCACTTGGACGTCGGCCTCCTCGAAGGGGTCCTCGTGCTTCTGGCGGTAGAAGCTGACCACGCCCAGCACTTGGCCGCGCAACTCCAGCGGCGCCACGATCAAGGACCGGCTGAGCGATCGCCTGATGGCATCGCCGCGGGCCGGGTCGATGTCCAGCCACCGGCTGTCCTCGTCGATCCGGACGAGGCGCGGCCGCATGTCGGACAGGACGTGGGAGAACGGCGTGCCGGACGGCAGGGCGCGCACGTCCCCGACCGGGTGTCCCGAGACGACCCCCTTGAAGGCCGCCCGGCGCAGCGGGATGTCCTGGCGGGCGGGGACGGCGGGAGGTTCCTCTCCCCGGACGACGTCGTCGACAACTTCGACGACGGCGACGCTCGCGAAGGCGGGCACCACCACCTCGACGACTTCCTGGCAGACGGCGGCCACGTTCAGCAGATGCCCCACCTGGGCACGGACCCTGTCCAGGAACGCCAGGCGGCTCCGCGCGTTCTCCCGCTCCGTGACGTCCACCGCCGATGCCACCAGGCCGAGCACATCGCCGTGGGCGTCCTCCAGCCGGAAGTAGGAGACGGAGCGGACGGGGCGTCTTTCCCTCTCCGACGGCCTGACGCCCCGGACGAGCCGGTCCACCACCGGCTCCCCGCTGTCGAGGACCCCTTGCGCCACGACGGCTTCCGCCTGCGGGACGTCGAATCCGCACACCTCGGTGAAGTGCCTGCCCATGAGGTGTTCCGCGGGGACGGAACGCAGCCCGCGTCCGGCGGCGCTCACGCGGACCACGCGCAGCCGGTCGTCGAGGACGTGCAGGGCCACAGGCGAGTGCGTGAACAAGGCATTGAGGACCGCCACGTCCTGCTGCGTCACGTCCTGCTCCGCCTCGGCGTCCCCCGCCGAGAGCACCTGCCAGGCCACGGAGGTGCCCAGTAGCACCGGCTTGACCAGCACCCCGGGTGCGTTCGGGAGCCCATCGCGCGGTGACCGGTCGCCGGCGGCCCCGGGGATCTCGTTCATGAGCGCGGTCACGGACCGCCCGACGGCCTCCTGGGCGGACCACCCGAACAGCTCCTCGGCCGCGGGCCGCCACTCGACCACCCGGCCACCCTCATCGACGAGCACGAGCACGTCACCGCTGGGCATGCGAAAGCACCTCCGCCTCCATCCCTGCCCGTCCCCCGCCGACGGCAGGCCCGCCCGCCCGACAGCTACACCGATCGGCTCAGTGCGCTTCCCACCTGGGCTTTCTTGGGGGTGCTCCGTCCGCCCGGGGCCAGAGGCGCAGGGCGCAGGGTCCCGGTCGAAGGATCCTCAGTCCTCGGGAGGCGTCACCGCGTCCTGCCAGACCGTCAGGTCGACGGTGGCGTAGTAGTTGTCCGCCTGCTCCGGGGAGTAGCCGCGCACGGTGGCGAGCGCGACGTGCCCGGCGGCGGTGATGACGCAGATCCGGCTGCCCTTGACCGCGTTCTCCCGAGCGATCTGCTGGGTGTACCGGGTGGCGGAAAGGCAGGTGGCCAGCGATCCGGTCTGCCCGCTCGTGAGCAGCACCAGTGTGTTGCCTTCGGGAGTGGCGAAGCCCCAGGTCTGGGTGACCCCGTCGGTGTAGTAGCCGAAGTCTCCCTCGTAGTGCGGGCCTGATTTCGCCCGCTGGGGCTTGGGCGGGGACTCCGACAGATAGACGGTGTATCCGTCGGCGATGTCGACCGCCTTGTAGGACTTGGACGGCGGGTCCGCTGCCGAGGTCGGCTCGCTGTCGCTGGGGGAGGTGCTGGGCGGCGTGCTGGGGGTGTTCGAGTTGCCGCCGCCACCGCTCGCGGCGGTCCGGCCGGGCTTGCCGCCCCCGCTCGGATCGCCGGACCGGTCCATGGTTCTCCCGTACAGAAGGAGCGCGGCGACGCAGGCCGCCACCAGGCCGGCGATGACGGCCACGACGACGCCCGGTCTGGGACCCTGGCGCGGAACGGGCGAGCGCGGCGGGGCGGGCATCGTGGTGTGGCGGCCGATGTCGGCCGCGACGGCCGGTGGGAGCCAGCCCTCGGGGCGGCGTAATTCCGTCCGCGGTGACACCTGACGGCAGATGTCGATGACCTCGGCGGGGGTGGGGCGGGCGGAGGGATCCTTCTTGAGGCACAGCCGCGCCAGCTCGGCGAGCTCGCCGGGCATGTCGGAGAGCTGGGGCTCCGCGTGGACGATGCGGTAGAGGGCGGCGTGCGGGGTGCCCTCGCCGAAGGCGGGCCGGCCGGTGGCGGCGTAGACGGCGACCTGGCCGAGGGCGAAGACGTCGGTCGGGGGCAGGCACGGGGCGCCGGATGCCTGTTCGGGGGTCATGAAGGCGGGGGTGCCGACGATGGCGCCGCTGCGGGTCAGCGAGGTCGCGTCGGCGGCCCGGGCGATGCCGAAGTCGATGACCCGCGGGCCGTCCACGGACAGCAGCACGTTGGACGGTTTGAGGTCGCGGTGCACGATGCCGACCCCGTGGATGGCCTGCAGCGCCTCGGCGATCCCGGCGACGGTCAGCGCCACCGCCGGCACCGGGAACGGCCCGTGCCTGCCGACAGCCGCCTGCAGGGAGGGTCCCGCCACGTATGCCGTGGCGAGCCAAGGGCGCTCCCCGTCGGTGTCGCTGTCGATGACCGGCGCGGTGTACAGGCCCTGCACCTGCTGTGCGGCCTGGACCTCCAGTTGGAACCGGCGGCGGAACTCGGGGTCCCCGGCCAGTTCCGGCCGGATCACCTTGATGGCGACCGGGCGCCCGCCGGGTGTGTACGACAGATAGACCGTCCCCATGCCCCCCTCGCCCAGCCGGGCAGCGATCCGGTACCCCGCGACGGTGGCCGGATCACCGGGCGCCAGCGGCTGGAACACCGGGGTCACCCGCTCAGTTCTCATCGAACCCCCTTGGGTACCGGGGCGCATCTGCCGCCGCGCGACCACTGTGGCCCTGGGGGTATGAGCATCGGGCACCCCGGCCGCCGGCAGCAAGAGCGCCGACGGCCGGAGTGTGCTCTGGCGGCACGTCGTCCGCACAGTGGCGGGCCGGTGTCAGCTGGCGCGCAGGGGGGCGAGCGCCTTGGCCCACCTGACGACCTGGTCGACCGTGGTGGCGAGGGTGTCGCGCTGGCCGTCGGCGGGCTTGAAGATGCTGAAGTTCTCGAAGTCGGTGAAGAGCGAGAGGGCGACCTGGGAGCGGACGTCGGCCATCTGGAGCTCGCCGGCGATCTGGCGCAGGTGCTCCACGGCGCGGGTGCCGCCGGTCGAGCCGTAGCTGACGAAGCCGACGGACTTGTCGACCCACTCCGCGTGCAGGAAGTCGATGGCGTTCTTCAGCGCGCCGGGCACGGAGTGGTTGTACTCCGGGGTGACGATGACGAAGCCGTCGAAGGAGGCGACCTTCTGCGCCCAGGCGTGGGTGTGCGGCTGGGAGTACTGGCCCATGGCCGCCGGGTAGGCCTCGTCGAGCAGCGGCAGCTTGTAGTCCACCAGGTCCACGAGTTCGAACTCGGCGTCGGTGCGCTGCGCGGCGATGTCGTGGACCCAGCGGGCCACGGCCTCGCCGTTGCGGCCCGGGCGGGTGCTGCCGAGGATGATGCCGATCCTGGTCATGGGCGCCTCAGTTTCCTTCGTCTTGAACAGCTTGAACATGTGCTTGCCTCATCAAGTAGATGCTTGCGAAAAGAAAGTACGTGCCATTTGATTGTCACGTCAAGTACATGGGTGCTCGGGACGATGAGACGCCGGTCACGGGGCCCCGCGGGGGGCTTGTGCCGGGCTCAACTGCCGTGCCCTGTACGGGCTCCCGCATGTCAGGGAAGAATGTGCCACCCGGACGATCGGACGGGCGAGGCGATCTCCTTCCGCCTCCGGTTCCCCAGGAAAGCAGGTCGACTGCCGTGCTGGTGCATCTGCCCACGTCCGTGTCCGAAGCCCAGAGGAGTGCATGGCACGGAACGCAGTGCCCATCGGCGGGGCGACGCTGGTGTGGGCCGGCTGGCAGCGGGACGGCTTCCCCGAGCACGCCATGTCCCTGCGGGAACTGCCCGAGGCCAATGCGATCGAGCGGGAGGCGCTGGGCGCGGCCGTGGTGCTGCACCGGATCGACGACCGCGTGCCGGAGGCACTGCGACGGGCGGCCGCGAGTGTGGGCACCGGAGCGGTACGCCGGACCGCCACCGTCGGCGGCAACCTCGTCGGCAGCGCCCTGCGCTGCCTCCTGCCCGCCGCACTCGTCCTCGGTGCCCGTGCCGTCACCCTGGAACCGGACGGGACCTATGAGACCGACCTGTCGGACGCCCTGACCAAGCACCACCTCCTGCTCGGCATCCGCTGGCGCGAACCGATGGTCAGCGGCTACCACAAGCAGCCCGCCGAGGCGGGCGGACCGCCGCCCCTCGTCGTGGCCACCGCGGTGCACGCCGACACCGCCGGGCGAACCAGTCTTCGTGTCGCCGTCCGCGACGGCTACGACGTCCTCAGCGCGACCGTCCCGTGCGACACCGACGCCGAACAGGCCCTCCACGCACTGGAACCCACGGACATCGGCTCACTGCACCCCACGGCCCGGGATGTGATCCGCCGGCAGGTCTCCGGCATCGTCACCGGGCTCGCCGACAGCTGAGGCCGCGACCGCCGCACCCTGGCGCCCCATGGGTGGCCGGTCGAGTATCTCCACGTACACGATCCGGTTGTCCACGACGTCCAGCACCAGCATGCCTGTGGAGGCCAAGAGCGGCACGCACCGATGCCCGGCGCCGTACGGCTGACCCTGCGGGTGCTCCGCCGTCCGGATGCTCTGGCAGAAGTCGTCACCGCAGCCGCAATCGCCTACCAGGCGGAGATCGTGGGCGCAGATGGCGAGTTCTCGCTCTCCCTCGTCATCGAGGAGCGCGATCAGTTCGGTGACGAGATCCGGGAAGACATCGCGAACAAGAGGATGGCCGAGCTCCATCGGGCGAGACTAACCGGAGCCGGCGACCGTGCGCGACGCCGTTTCCGGTGGCCGGTGTGCCGGTCGTTCCTCAGGGGCGGTCGTTACAGTGCGGGGGTGGCGGAGAGCGAGGGCTGGGACCCGGCGGGCGGCGGGGTCGTGAGGTTTCCGTCCGGTGCGTTGGTGCGGGGACGGGGTCTGCGCCGGCCTCTGCCGCCGGGGCCGGTGCCGTCGTTCGCCGTGTATCTGCTCGGCACGCGGCCTCCGCCGACCGCGTGGGAGGCACGGTGGTTGCGCTGGCCCGACTTCCGGCTGCCGCGGGATCGCAGGGAAGCGCGGGAGCACTTCCAAGAGGCCCTGAACCGCGCGGTATACGAACGTGTCGAGATCGCCTGCGGCGGTGGGTACGGCCGTACGGGGACGGCTCTTGCGTGCATGGCGGTCCTCGACGGAGTGCCGCCCGACCGGGCCGTGGCGTTCGTCCGCCGGCACTATGACCGCCGCGCGGTGGAGACCCCCTGGCAACGGCGGTTCGTGCGGCGCTTCCAGGACCTGTGACCGGCCGTTCCCTTCGGCTGTTCGCCCGCGTCCGGCCCAGCGGCGGCTTCCCGAGGACGACCTGCCCAAGCTCCCGCCCAAGGAGGCCACCGCCTCCACCTGGGTACTGGGCACCGTCGCGCCACTGCCGCCACCACCGTCCCGGCGGCCCGACTCGTCGAGGTGTGACGCCCCGCTGAACGGGCACGCGAGCACCTGCCCGATGGAGAACGTGGGATTGCGAACTCGCGGATCTCCGAGCCGGGCAGGTGCTCCGTGGCCGAACCGTCCGGCCGGGCCGACCAGCCGAACCGACCAGCCGAACCGACCGGGCGGACCGTCTAACGGAGTGTCTTGGCCAGGTAGTTGAAGACCGTCTGGTGGAGCAGGAACATCGCCCCTTCGTGGCAGTGCTGACCCGCGCCGTCCGCGTCGCGCATCACGACGTGCTCATGCGGTGCGCGCAACTCCGCGGCGACCTTGTCCGCCTGGCCGGCGAAGACCTTGTCGTCCTCGCCCTCGAGGATCAGGACGGGGGTCTCGATCTTGTGGATGTCGTCCGGGGTCAGCGTGTAATCGGCGGTGCTGCGGACGTACTCGGCGAAGTTCCCGACCCCGTTGACCCAGACACCGTTCTGCAGGCCCCAGCGGGCATTGGTGTCCTCCTTGGTCATCGCCTCGAGCTGCGGGATCGCCTCGGCGTCCCGCCCCTCCTCGATGAGGTGCAGCGTGGCATCGGGGATCGGCGGATACGACGCGTAGAAGGACGTCATGCCGTCGTTGCACACGATCGCCGCCGACCGGTGGTCGAGAGCCGCGTAGCGCGCGACGAGGTATCCGCCCAGGCTGTAGCCGAAGTGCACGATCCTGTCGCTGTCGATCTCGGGCACGGTCAGGGCGTAGTCGACCACCGGGCCCAGGACGTTCTCCCAGTCCGGCCGGTACGGCACCTTCTTCTCGCGGATCATCCAGCCCTGGCCCGGGCCGTCGTAGGCAAGGAAGTTGTAGCCGCGGCGCAGCGCCGCCGCGCCGATGACGAAGTAGCCCTCCTCGCGGGTGGAGTCGAAGCCGTTGGTGTAGACAATGGTCGGCCGCGGTTCTCCGCTGTCGTCGACGAGGAACAGGTAGGCGGGCATCTCGCCGTCCTCGTACGGGATGGTCACCTCGCGGAACGGTCCGTCCAGCAGGGCTCCGGCCTTGACGAGGTAGTCCTTGGACAGCCGTGACAGTTCGAGGACTTGGGGATCGTTCAGCGGATCCTTGCGCCGGTAGAACTCGGCCGACCGGTAGTAGCTCGACGCGCGCAGGAACGCCTCGCGCGCGCTGACCGGGTCACCGGCCCGCAGTGAGATCTCGCCCCGCTCGGCGGTGCGTTCGGCGGTCGCCTTCCAGGACGCGGTCCACGCGTCCTCGTCGCCCTCGGGGATCTGCGCCGTGGTGACGATGACTTCGCCGATGTCGGCGCCGGCGTCCCCGGCGAATCCGGCGGCACGCAGCGTCTCGAACATGAAGGCTTCGTCCTTGAACATGAACGCCATGCTTCCGTTCCTCCCTGGGGCGTGCAGCGATCGCAGGTCGGTGCGTCAGCGCTTGCGACTGGGTCGTGACCATCGACGGAGGCGTCGCATTGGCGCGTCTCCGGAGTATTCGACCGAATCGGATCGAACCCGACCTCGCGCCTAAAACACTATCCCGCACGTATGTCGCCCGCACCCGGGGCAAGAGGCCGACGAGCAGGAGCGACGTTCCCATCCGCTCGGAGGGTGCCGGAGGGGGCGCTGCTAGCCTGCTCGGCATGATCGCGAAGGGTGCCAGGCGGCGGATGTCCGGCTTGCTGGTGCCAGGTGGTCCGCAGCGCGCTCTCATCGTCGCGAGCTTCGTGAGCCGGGTGGGCAACGGGCTGTTCAACGCCGCCGCGGTGCTCTACTTCACGCTGGTCGTGCACCTGCCCGCCGCACAGGTCGGTGCCGGCCTCACGATCGCCGGGCTGACCGGGCTGCTGGCCGGGATCCCGGCCGGGAATCTGGCCGACCGGTACGGGCCGCGCACGGTCTGGCTGACGTCCCTCGCGATGCAGGCCGCGACGATGGCCGCATTCGTATTCATCCACAGCTGGGTCACGTTCACGCTCATCGCCACCCTGGACCGGCTGGCGGCGACGGCGAGCGGCGCCGCGGGTGGTGCGCTCATCGCCCGTGCCGGCGGCGAGCGCCCGGCGGTGTTCAGGGCGAAGCTCCGCACGTTCGTCAATCTCGGCGTGGTCCTGGGCACCCTCGGCGCCGCCTTCGCCGTCTCGGTCGACACCCGCCCGGCATACACCGCGCTCATCCTCGCCAACGCCGCCAGCTTCGCCTGCGCAGGTCTGATCGCCCTGATCGGCGTCCCGGACTACCGGCCGCTGCCCCGGCCCGAGGAGCACCACCGCTGGGCCGTCCTGTCCGACCGGCCGTTCGTGTCCTTCGCCGCGCTCTACGGGGCCATGGGCCTGCAGTACCAGACCGTCTCCCTGCTCCTGCCGATCTGGCTGTCCGCCCACACCGACGCGCCCCGCTGGACCGTGGCGGCGGTCTACGCGGTCAACAGCGGGGTGTGCGTGCTGCTCCAGAGCAGGATCGGCTCCCGGGTGGAGACACCGCGCCAGGGCGGCCGGGCGTTCCGCATCGCCGGGCTGCTCTTCCTGGTCAGCTGCCCCGTGATGGCCCTGACCGCGGACGTTCCGGCCTGGGTGGCGCCAGGGCTCGCCATCCTCGCCGTCTGCGTGCACAGTCTCGGAGAGGTATGGGAGTCCTCGGCCGGCTTCGCGCTCGGCTTCGGTCTCGCCCCCGACCATGCCCAGGGGCAGTACCAGGGTCTCTTCGGCCTCGGCTTCGACGCCGGACAGGCCCTGGCCCCGGTGGTCCTCACGACGGCGGTCCTCGGACTCGGACACGCCGGCTGGCTGCTGCTCGGCGTGTTCTTCGCGGCTCTGGGGGCGGCAGGCCCACCGGTGGCCGCCTGGGCGGAGCGCACCCGCCTCACGAGCCACGACACGACCCGCGCCGCACATGGCCGGCCCGACGAGGCCCCACTGATCGACACCGCCTAGCTGGTCGCGGTGCGGACATGTCCGTGGAACGGATGAAGGGGCGCCCGCTTCGCACGGGCGCCCCTTCATTTCCTCTCGATCACGAACCTGCCGCTATGCGGAGCCTGATCGTGCGGGATTCGGGGCGGAGCGCGAACTCGGACCATACGTCAGGTCCGCAGGCCCGGGAGCCCAGTCCGTGCTGCGCCGCGTCGACGAACAGGTGGCTCGTCGTCGAATCCGGCAGTTCGAAGGGGTGGGCGGCCCGCGCGATCTGCTGCGGGGTGTGGCGGCTGAGCGTGAAGCCGGGGCGGCGTCCGCGTGTGTCCGGGACCGCCGTGATGCGCAGCACCTCGTCGCCCGCGCTCGTCAGCGTCAGCTCGCGCAACTGGGAACGGTGCCCCGTCTCCTGGGGTCGCGCGTAGTCGACGGACAGGTCGCGGACGGTGGACGAGAACCGGCCGGTGCGCGCCGCTCGCATGCTGTCCGGGTAGGACTCCAGCGGGCCGAGCCCGAACCAGTTCGCGCCGTCGACGGGAGTCGTGCCGTCGGGCAGGTCGAAACGGATCCCGATCCGCGGCCACACCGTCGACCAGCCGCGCGAGGGCTCGATCTCCACGCGCAGTTCGAGTTCGCCGCCCTCGACCACAGACCAGACGGACTCCACCGTCACCGACAGGGCGGAGTCCGCCGCGGAGACCTTGGCGACGGTGCGCAGCGCGCCGTCCGCGTGCTCCACGGACACCAGCCGCGAGGTCAGCCGGTCGAGACCGTCGCGGCGCCACAGGTCGGCATGGGAGATCCCGGCGATGTCGCTGTCGCTCTCCTCGTTCTCTCCGGACGTGCCCTGGTCGTTGTCGGTGGGGGCGCGGAACAGCTCCAGCCGCGGACCCGCCACGGCGCGGCCGGCGAGGCGCACGAGGGACCCGCCCTCGAACTCCGCGACGCCGAGCGCCAGCGTTCCGTCGCCCGGCAGCCAATCGGTCCGGGGCCGGACCGCGGGCGCGGGACGCCGCGTGGAACGGTCCAGCTGGGCGGTCGCGACCACGTGCCCTTCGGGTGCCCACACGGTTCCGGTCGCCAGCACCGCGTCGAGGGTGAGCCACGTCTCCGCGTCCCGCGCCACCGCGACCGGCGGCAGCGGCACGCGTGCCGACTCGCCCGCCGCGATCACGGGCACCTCCAGGACGCCGGAGTCAACGGGCGTCCCGTCGTGCTCGACCCGCCAGATGAAGCGCAGGTCGGAAGTGTCGGCCGAGTGCCGGAGGTTGGTGATCGCGACGTGGTCGCCGTCGAGCAGGTCGAAGGTGTGCAACCCGTCGAAGGTGAAGCGGACCGGCTGCACGACCGCCTTGTACTCGTGGAGGCCCGGCGTCGGCACGTCGTCGCTGAGCACCATGCCGTCCATGACGAAGTTGCCGTCGTGCACGACCTCGCCGAAGTCACCGCCGTACGCGTGGTACGGCGTACCGTCCGGGGCCGTCGTCGCGATGCCGTGGTCGCGCCACTCCCAGACGAAGCCGCCGTGCAGCCGCGGGTGCCGGTGCACCAGCGCCTCGTACTGGTCGAGCGCGCCCGGTCCGTTGCCCATCGCGTGGGCGTACTCGCAGAGCAGGAACGGCTTGGTGCGCTGCCGGGCGCCCTGTGCGGGCGAGCAGTTCAGCAGCGGCGCCGCCGAGCCGTCGGTGCCGATCTGCTCGGTCTCGGGCACCGTGGCGTACATGCGCGAGTAGACGTCGGTGTACTCGCCGGTGTGGTCGCCCTCGTAGTGCACGGGGCGTTCGGCGTCGCGGGCGTGGACCCACGCGGACATCGCCGCGAGGTTGGCGCCGGTGCCCGCTTCGTTGCCGAGCGACCACATCACGATGCTGGGGTGGTTCTTGTCCCGCTCGAGGGTGCGCTGCATGCGGTCGAGGTAGGCCTCGCGCCACGCCGGGTCGTCGCTGGGATTGCCGACCCAGCCGAGCTTGTCGAAGCCGTGCGTCTCCAGGTCGCATTCGAGCACGACCCAGAACCCGAGTTCGTCGGCGAGGTCGAGCAGCCGCGGGTGCGGCGGGTAGTGGCTGGTGCGGATCGCGTTCACGTTGAACCGCTTCATGCGCGCCAGGTCCTCGCGGGCGTGCGCCTCGTCGAAGACGCGGCCGCGCTCGGGGTGGGTCTCGTGGCGGTTCATCCCGTGGAACACGACGCGGCGGCCGTTGACCAGGAACCGGTCGCCGCGGATCTCGACCGTGCGGAACCCCACGCGCAGGGCGATGGTCTCCGCGGCCGTCGAGACGGTCGCGTCGTACAGGCGCGGCTGCTCGGCCGACCAGGGCTCCACGCCGTCGACGCCGAACGCGGTCACGTCGGCCGCCGTCGCCCAGACCTTCTCGATGCCGAGTTCGGGAAGGCGCAGGGTCACCGGGAACGCCGCCGCCTCGGCGGTGATCTCCGTCTCGACCCGTCCGCGTCCGCCGTCGAACCCGGTGCGCAGCCAGACGTCCTCGATGCCGCCCACAGGGCGTGCGACGAGGGTGACGTCACGGAAGATGCCGGGCAGCCACCACTGGTCCTGGTCCTCGACGTAGCTGGCCGCCGACCACTGGTGCACGCGCACGGCGACGATGTTGTCGCCCGGGCGGACGGACGAGGTCACGTCGAACTCGTGGGCGAGCCGGCTGCCACTGGCGCCGCCGATCTCGTTCCCGTTCACCCACAGCGTGAAGAGCGACTCGACGCCGTCGAAGCGCAGCACGACGCGCTCGGCCCGCGACCAGTCGGCGGGCATCTCGAAGTTGCGCCGGTAGTCGCCGGTGGGGTTCTCGTCCGGGACGTGGGGCGGGTCGATCGGGAACGGGTACTGCACGTTCGTGTAGATCGGCCGGCCGTAGGCACCGTCACCCTGGAGCACCCAGTGGGAGGGCACCGGGATGCTGTCCCAGCCGCCGTCGTCGAAGCCTTCGGCCGCGAAGTCCGCCGTCACCGGCACCGTCGGCGACAGACGGAAACGCCAAGGCCCGTTCAGCGAAAGGGAAGGGGCGTCGGAGTGCAGCCACGAGCGCGCCGGGCGCAGCGCGCCACGCCCGGGAGCGAGGTCCGAAACGTACGCGGAAATGGGGGAGGGCACGAGGTAACAACTCTTTCTTGCTCACAAAGAGGATCCGAACGCCGGACGGGGTGCGCCGACCGGGGTGACCGGGGCCCGATGGCCCCGGTCACCCGGCGTCGTGCGATGCGGGCCGGCTCTGGGAAGTGGGGCGAACTCAGGGGCGTTCGCCCGTGCCGTGGATCACGGATCCGCCGGACACCGTGACTTCGTCCTGCGCGTGCGCTTGGCGTCTGCCTACCGGACCACGACCGTCCGGATCTCCCAGGGACCGAGGGGGAGTTCGAGCTCGCCCTCGGCCTGCGTCGTGGACAGCGGCCGTCCCAGCAGGTCGACCGTGGTGGCCTCGGTGAAGGCGCCGGTCACGCGGGCGGCCGCCCCCGTGTCGCTCATCGCCACCAGGCGCACCTCGGTGCCGGCGCCGCGATCGTCGCCGGCGACGCGGCGGATGCTGGAGACGAGGACGTCCTTGCCGTCGACCCGCAGGCCGGTGGCGTCGGGGGGCAGCTGGCCCCCGGCGGCGGCGGTGCCCCGGGTGACCAGTACGTCGTTGCGGAACTCCTCGGCGAGAGCGACCGCGTCGGCACCCTGCCAGCCGGTCGCCGAGGGCACGACGGCGAAGCGGTTCTCGATGCGCACACCGAGGTCCTGCGCGCCGGGCACCGGGATCTCGCTGGCGGCGGGCTCGTCGCGCAGCGGGTGGATGTTGACGCTGATCGAACCGATCGCGCGCAGGAGGGTGATGGCGAGTTCGGAGCCGTCGCCGACGAGTTCGTACTCGCTGGAGTGGTCGAGCAGGACGTTGGCGGCGCCGGCGGACACGAACGCGGTAGCGGGGAAGGTCGGGATCGGGTACTCGCCCCAGCCGCCCTCGGAGGTGAGCCCGCGCTCGGTGACGGCGAACTGCCCGGCGGAGGCGGAGGTGGCCGCCGGCTGCGGCAGCGGCACGTGGAAGCGCAGCCGGTGGTCGGCGGACTGGTTCAGGAACGAGGTCGAGACGCGCACGAACGGCTCGCCCGCGCGCACCTCCACGAGGGTCTCCACCGGGGTCGGCACGGTCCGCGCGCTGCGGATGTCGCGCTCGGAGGAGAGCTCGGCGGGCCACTCGTAGACACGGGTGACACGGATCCGCGAACGCAGCGGGCCGTCCTCCAGGAGTTCGACGGTGACGTCCGCCGGCTCGGAGACGAGCACGTCCTGCGCCGGGGGAGCGTAGTTGTAGCTGTCGCCGCGGTCACCGCCGTCGACGAGGCGGCCGACTCCGCTCAGCACGGTGCCGTCGGCTCCGGTCACGTCCAGGGTGCCGTCGGCGGCGACCGCCACCTCGACCAGGCCGTTGGCCAGCGTGCGGGCCGTCGCCGTGGCCGGGGCGTACGCCGTCGGCTGCGGGGCGGGCCGCTCGCTCGGCGCGACGCGGAAGCCGGCGAGCCCGGAGGCCGGGACGTGTACCGGCACCAGCGCGGTCGCGCGTGCCTCCTCCAGCGTCAGCACCCGCCACTCACCGGGATGCGCGGCGGCCGCCGCGGCGACCTCCTTGCGCAGGATCAGCAGGTCGAACGGTCCGCTGGTCGGGACCTCGGCGAGGTGGAAGACGAGCGAGCCCGCGGTGAGCTCGTAGTGGTCGATCAGCCGGCCGAAGAGCTCGCGGCGGTGGATGCGGCGCAGCACACGCTCGAGCTGCGAGGCGTCCATGAGCTCGTCGCTGAGCACGGTCGGGGCCTGGGAGATCAACTGCACGGGGTGCACCGAGCCGTCGGCGGCGGTCGCGACCAGACGGGTGCCCTCGGGCGGGGCCACGACGTCCACCTCGGCCAGGGCCGTACGCGGGAACGGAAGCGGGTTGGCGACCAGGTGGCCGTCGCTCGGCATCAGGGCGGCGGGCTCGGCGAGGGCCGCGTCCCGGACCGCGCGGGCGGCCTGCGCGGCCTCGGCCAGACGTGACTCGACCTGGTCGGAGGTCTCGTCGGTGCCGGAGCCGACGACCGAGTCGTGCGCGGACGACTCGATGATCTTGTGCCACGCGAGCGAGAGGAACGGCGAGTCGTCCCGCCGGGACCACAGCGCGTTCACCCGCTCGGCGTGGTCGATGGTGCGCTCGGCGACGGCCATCCGCTGCTTGAGCGCGAGCCGCACGGACAGCACGCCCGGCAGGATGTTGCCGCGCACATGGCTGCGCAGCTCGCCGGTGACGACGGCGGAGACCTCGTCGCGCACGTGCTCGCGGATGTACTCGTCGAGCGTGGCGATGGTGATGGCGCGCTCGTCGCTGGAAGCGCGCCGCAGCCAGGCCGCCAGTTGCGGGTCGGGCGCGTTGTGGTCGGTGCCGGCCATGGCGAGCACCGGGTCGTTGCCCCAGCGCCCGGCCGTCATCTCCGCGTACTCGCCGAGCGCGCGCCTGATCTGGTCGGGCACCAGCAGCACGTCGAGGCCGTTGTCGTAGCCGTCGAAGAGGAACTCGGTGCGCACCTCGGAGCCGTCGGGAGCGCGCCAGCGGAAGGCGTGGCCGTCGACGGAGCCGGGGACCCCGCGCCACAGCGCCGCGTGCTCGATGCCGGCACGCGCCAGGATCTGCGGCATCTGCGCGACGTGGCCGAACATGTCCGGCAGGTAGCCGATCGGCATGGAGCCGCCGAGCTCCGCCGCCGCCGCCCAGCCCATCTGCAGGTTGCGCACGATGGTCTCGCCGGAGCAGAGGAACTCGTCGAGCAGGATGAGCCACGGCCCGATGGCGAGCCGGCCGTCGGCGACCAGGGCCTTGACCCGGTCGCGGTTCTCCGGCCGCATCTCCAGATAGTCCTCGATCGCGGCCATCTGCCCGTCGACGGTGAACCGGAAGTCGGGGTTCGCCTCGGCCGTCTCCAGCACGGTGTCGAGAGCGGCGACAAGCCGGTGCCGGAACACCTGGAAAGGCTCGTACCATTCGCGGTCCCAGTGGAAATGGGGGACGAAAACGGCGGAGTCGGCGGAGTTGTGCATAGCGCGGGGGACCTTCTGTTGCGGGTGACAGGAAAGGCGGGGGAGCGGTGCCGCGGAACTACTTCAGGGAGCCGGAGGCGAGCCCGGTGCGCCAGAACCGCTGGAGGAGGATGAACACGATGATCACGGGCACGATCGAGACCAGCGAGCCGGTGATCACGGATTCCTGCAGCAGAGGGGCGCGGGCGGTCTGCCCGTTCCACTGGTAGAGGCCGAGGGTGATCGGGAAGAGCGATTCCTTCTGCAGCATCACCATCGGCAGGAAGAAGTTGTTCCAGATGGCGACGAACTGGAAAAGGAAGATGGTCACCAGCGACGGCGCCATGAGCTTGATGGCCACCGAGAAGAACGTGCGGAACTCGCCCGCGCCGTCCAGGCGCGCCGACTCCAGGATCTCCTCGGGGACGGCGGCAGCGGTGAAGATGCGGGCCAGGTAGACGCCGAACGGGCTGACGATGCTGGGCAGGAACACCGCGAGGTAGGTGTTGACGAGGCCGGTCGCCGAGAACAGCAGGAACAGCGGGAGCGCGAGCGCGGTGCTGGGAACCAGGACGCCGCCGAGGATGACGGAGAACAGGAACTCCCGGCCCCGGAACCTGAACTTGGCGAGCGCGTAGCCGCACAGGGCGGAGATCAGGGTTCCGACCGCCGCGCCCAGCACCGCGTAGATCACGCTGTTCAGCGCCCAGCGCGCGAAGATGCCGTCGCTGCGGCTGAACAGGATGTGCAGGTTGCTGAACAGGTCGAAGTGCGAGAACGCCAGCCCGTTGGTGGAGGCGAGGTCACCCTGCGGCTTCGTCGCCGCGACGATCAGGAAGTAGATCGGCAGCAGGAAGTAGATCGCCAGGAGGAACATCAACGCCATGACGGCCGTGCGGCTGACGCGGCTTTCACGGATCAGGGTCTGGTTGCTCACAGTCCCGCCTTCTTCGAGGTGAGTCGCATGAACCCGAAGCTCAAGACGAAGGTGATGAGGGCGATGACCACGGAGATCGCCGCAGCCTGCTGGTAGTTGTTCCCGGAGGCCACCGCGTAGGCGAGCATGTTCGGCGTGTACGTGCTGGAGATGTTCGAGGAGATCTGGCGCAGCACGGCCGGCTCGGCGTAGAGCTGCAGAGTGCCGATGATCGAGAACACCGTGGTCAGGATGATCGACGGGGCGATGATCGGGACCTTGATCTTCCAGGCGATCGCCCAGTTGCTCGCGCCGTCGAGCTTGGCGGCTTCGTAGAGCTCCTGCGGGATCGACTGCAGTGCCGAGTACATGATCAGCATGTTGTAGCCGGTCCACAGCCAGGTGGAGATGTTCGCCGCCGACCACAGCACGGCGCCCGGACCGAGGAAGTCGGGCTGGAGGCCGATCCCCTTCAGCGCGTCCACGAGAGGGCTGAGCTGCGGAGAGTACAGGTACGACCACATGATCGCGGCGATGACGCCGGGCACCGCGTACGGCATGAACGCCGTGATGCGGAAGAACGACTTGAGCTTCAGCAGCGGGGTGTCGAGCAGCAGCGCCATGATCAGGGCGACGAACAGCATGACCGGCACCTGCACGATGCCGAACAGCCCGATGCGCCCGATGCTGGACCAGAACTCCGTGTTCTGGAAGACCTGCACGTACTGCTCGAAGCCGCCGAAGGTCGTGTACGACGTGCCGTACTGGCCCCCGGTGCGGCGCACGACCAGGAAGCTCTGCCAGAGCGCGTAGCCGACCGGTACCAGGTAGAACAGCACGAACGGCAGGAAGAACGGGGTGAGGAACGCGATGATGGTGCCCGCCCGGGGGCCGCCGCCGTTGAGACGACGGCGGCCCCCTCTGGCCGCCACCACGCGCGTCGCGCGGGTTGCGATATCAGTCATGCCGCGGTCACTTGCCCGCGACAGCCGGGATCGCCTGATCCTTCATCGACTTCAGCGCGGCGGCCTGGGCGGCCGCGAGCGCGTCGTTGAGCTTGCCGTCACCGGCTGCCGCCTTGGCCAACGAGTCCTGGAGCGCCAGGTTCACCGTCTTCTGGGTGGGACCCCAGGAGAACTTGGTGTCGATGTTCTTGGACGACTCGGCGAAGACGTCGAAGATCTTCTCGTTGTTGTAGTACGGCACACCCTCAGAGAGCGCGGGAAGCTGCGCGCCGGCGGTGGCCGCCGGGTAGAGCCCGCCCAGCTTGTTCTCCAGCGCGAGGGCCTCGGGGTCGCTGTTCAGCCAGTCGTTGAACTTGACCGACTCGTACAGGTGCGTGTTGCCCTTCATGAACGCGACGGTGGAGCCGCCCCAGTCGCCGGACGCGGGGTTCGAGCCCCAGGTCGGCATCGGGACGATCGACCACTTGCCGGCCTGCTTGGGCAGGTTGTCGCGGAACATGCTGTAGCCCCAGGCGGCGCCGATGTAGCTGGCGATCTGGTTCTTCTGGTACGCGGCGTACATCTGCGTCGAGCCGTGCGCGAGGTCGGTGCGGACGAGCTTGTCGTCGACCAGCTTCTGCCAGTAGTCGGCGACCTGCTTGCTCTCGTCGGACGCGACGGTGACGTGCCACTTGTCGCCGGCGTACGAGTACATCTCGGCGTTGTTCTGCCAGAGGAGCCCGTTGAACCACTCGGCGTTGTTCGGGTCGAAGAACGTGATGTCGAGGTTCGGGTCCGCCTTGTGCAGCTTCGCCGCGTCCGCCGCGTACTCGTCCCAGGTCTTCGGTATCGCGATGTTGTGCTGCTTGAAGATGTCGCTGCGCACGTAGAGGGCCATCGGGCCGGTGTCCTGCGGGAAGGCGAACACGCCGGTGTCACCGAAGCTGGTCTGCGACCAGGTCCACGGCACGAACTTCGACTTGGCCGCCGTGGCGTCCTTGCAGGCCGAGGCGTCCACGAAGGCGTTCTGGGTGCGCAGGAACGGCAGTTCGTCGTAGCCGACCTGGGCGAGCTCCGGCGCCTTGCCCGCCTTGAGGGCGTTGCCGATGGTGCCGTACTGGTCGTTGGAGATGTTCTTCATCTGAACCTGGATGTCCGGGTTCTTCTTGTTCCAGAGGGCGACGACCTGGTCCATGCCCGGAACGGTGTTCCAGTACTGGAGGGTGACCTTGCCCTTCGCCGGCTCGCAGGAGCCTGCGGCCGCATCAGCCTTCGGCTCGGGCGACGAGGAACACCCGGCGAGTACGGCGACACTGGCGGTCGCGGCGACGGCGGCGATGGCCGCGAGGCGGATGCGCGTGACTGTGGTGCTCATTATTTCCTTACCAGAGAACGACTAGCGACGACGCTAGACGGGTCGACGTTGACACCTCAGGCGGGATGCCTTCTGGCTGGAAGGGACAGGTCGCAACGGTGCCGGCGGTGCAACTGCCGGACGCCGTGGCGGAAATCAGCAAGCCAGGCATTCTGTGCTCGTGAGCGTTCCCGTGAGCGTTCACGTGAACGCTCACGGGAACGTTCTGAATTGTTCGAGAGTGTGCGCTCCGGCGCGGTCGGGTGTCAAGACATTCGGTCACACACATGTCGGGCAAGTTACGCGGACCCGCCCAGCCGAAGTTCCGCCCGCACGACCAGGGCGTCCGCGTCCAGCGGGTCGAGGCCGGTCAGCAGCCGGGCGGCCTGGTCGATCGCGAGCGCGCCGAGTCTTCGTGTGTCGAGGGCGACACTGGACAGCGGGGGTTCGACGAGCGCGCCGAGCTGCAGGCCGTCGAAGCCGATCACGGCGAGATCCCGCGGGACGCTCCTGCCGAGCCGGCGGGCCTCGCGCAGGGCGCCGATCGCGATGATGTCGTTGAAGGTGAAGACCGCGGTGACGTCCGGATGGGCGGCGAGCAGTGTCCCCAGCGCCGCTCCGCCGCCGTCGGCCGACTGGTCGGCGCCGACCACCATGCCGGCGTCGACCCCGTACGCCGCCGCGGCCGCCGTGAACCAGTCCCGGCGGATACTCGGCTCGGTGCGGCCGCCGTGGTCGAGCATGCCGATCCGCGTGTGGCCCTGGGCGACCAGATGCGCGACCGCGGCGTGCACGCCCTGCTCACCGTCGATTCGGATCGAGGTGAACCGCGCCGTGTGGTGCGGCCGGCCGATCAGCACCACCGGGACGCCCCGGGTGAAACGCTCCAGGGTGTCCTCGGAGCAGCTGAAGTAGCCGACGACCGCGTCGACCTGCGCGCCGATCACCTGCAGGGTGCCGAGTTCCTCCTCGGGGCGGTCGGCCGTGTCGTAGACCACGACGTGCCAGCCGCGGGCGCGTGCCGCCTCCAGCGCGGCGGCGGCGACCTCGGTGAAGAACGGGTTGAGCAGGTCCGGGATCACCAGCCCGATGGTCGTGGTGTCCTGCCGTACCAGCCCGCGGGCGAACCGGCTCGGCCGGTAGCCGAGCGCGCGGGCGGCGTCGAGCACGCGCTGTTTGGTGGAACCCTCGATCTCGTCCTTGTCGTTCAGCGCCCGCGACACGGTCTGCCGCGACACCCCGGCGGACCGGGCGACGTCATGGATCGTGACCCGCCGCGGCTCCGTCCCCGACGACGACACCATCGCGCACCTCCCGCTGACAGCGGGTGCCGATGCTCCCGCAGGGCCCGAGTATGCCTGTCCCGCACATGGCGAGGCGATACGCGCTCGGGGGGTGTGACCTCGGACTCCGTGCACGTGAACGTTCGCGCTCGCCGCGCATGACGCCCGTGCTCGCCGCGCGCGGCGAATTCGATTGCGGCCCCGACCGTGCCCTCGGTACGGTCCGCGCATGGCCATCACGCCCCGTGTCTCCTAGCTCGGGCACCAGCTTCGACGCCACCCTTGTGCCCTAGAGCTGTTACGGAGCGTAATGACCATCTACACCCATCGTGGTTTCGGCCTGCTGCGGAACCGGGACTTCTCGCTGCTGCTGAGCGGCCAGCTGATATCCGCCATCGGTGACCAGGCTCACTTCATGGCCCTGCCGCTGATCGTGCTGGCCCTCACCGGGTCGGCCGCCCAGGCCGGATTCGTCCTCGGCCTCGGCACCCTCTCCTTCCTGGCGTTCGGACTGGTCGCGGGCGCGCTCGTCGACCGGGGGGACCGCAGGCTCACCATGATCGTGTGCGAACTCGGCCGGACCGTGCTCACGGCGGGTGTCGCCGTCGCGCTGTGGCTGGACCGGCTGACCATGCCGCAGCTGTACGCGACGGCCCTGCTCACCGGGGTCCTGAGCACGCTCTTCCAGGTCGCGAGCACCGCGGCGCTGCCCAATGTGGTCGATCCCCGGGAGCTGTCCACCGCACTGGGCTACCAGCAGTCCGCGGTCGGCGCGGTCGGCGTATTCGGGGCCCCGCTCGCCGGTGCGCTCTACGCCGCCGGACGGACCGTGCCGTTCGCCGTCAACGCGGTCTCCTTCGCGGTGTCCGCCGCGTCGCTGCGGCTGATGCGCGTCCGGTTCCAGACGGACCGGCGGAGCGCGCGGCCCGCGGCCCGGCTCACCACCGAGATCCGGGAGGGGCTCGGCTGGCTCTGGCGCCGGCCCGTCATCCGTTTCCTCACCCTCGTGTCGGCCGCCGACAAGGTGCGTTACGGCGCCGGCTATCTGCTGATCATCACGCTCGCGCAGCAGCTCGGCTCCTCGGCGGTGTGGATCGGCGTCGTCTTCGGCGGCGCGGCCGTCGGCGCGATGGCGGGGGCGCTGGTGGCGGACCGGGTCACGCGGCGCTTCCCGCTGGGCCGGATCGCCATCGTGATGCTGTGGTTGGAGGCGCTGATGTTCCCGCTGTACGCGCTGGCGCCTCACCCGATGCTGCTGGCGGCGGTCGCGGCCGCCGAGTCACTGGTGGCACCGGTGTACACGGTGGCCATGACGACCCATCAATTGAGCATCACCCCGGATGAGTTGCGGGGCCGGACGACCAGTGCGACCGCGACGCTGACCACGGGGGCCCTGTCGGTCGGCACACTCGCGGGCGGCGTGCTCATCACCACGCTGGGCGCCAAGCCCCTGGTCTGGGTCTGCGGGGCATGGCTCCTCGCGCTGGCCGTCCTCACCACGGCCAACCGGGCCGTGCGACAGGCGCCGCGGGCGGGCTCGATCACCTGGCGTGAACCCGGCGGCGCCGCCGCCGAGTCCGCGGGCGCGGCCGGCTGAGGCCGGGGCCGGCGGTGACGCCGGCCCCGGTCGTCACCGACCCGAACGAGGAACCGACGCCACTCGAAAGGATGTTGCACGGCGGGTGAACCCCGCCAGGACCGGCGCGCGCTGAGGGGAGGTGTCGGTGCCTGCCGCTAGCGTGACCGTCGTGATGGTGGGCACCGAAGAGACCCGGCTCGTGATCCTGCGCGGCAACAGCGCCTCGGGGAAGTCGAGCGTCGCGGCCGGCATTCGTGAGAGGTTCGGCCGGGGCGTGGCCCTGGTCGGGCAGGACAACCTGCGCCGGGTCGTCCTGCGCGACCGCGACCGGCCCGGCGCGGCGAACATCGGGCTGATCGACCTGACGGCCCGTTACGCACTGGACGTCGGGTTCCACGTCGTCCTCGAAGGCATCCTCTACGCCGATCATTACGGCGCCATGCTCGCCCGGCTCCGCGACGAGCATCGTGGCCCGACCCACGGCTACTACTTCGACGTCCCGTTCGAGGAGACGCTCGCCCGGCACGCGACCAAGCCGATCGCCGCCGACGTGCCGACGGACATGCTGCGGTCCTGGTACCGGCCGCTCGACCTCCTGCCCGGCGGCGTCGAGACCGTCGTCGACGCCGGCAGCGCCCTCGACGCCACCGTCGAGCGCATCATGCTCGACAGCGGCCTGGCCGGTCTTCCCGCGCTCGAGGCCTGACGGTGGGGCCCGGGTCCCGGCCGCCGCGCGGCGGCCGGGACCGGGAGGCGGCGGACCGGCGTCAGCTCCGGGGAGGCGTGACGCCGTAGGACCAGTTGTGGCCCATCTCGGTCTCGCGCTCGCCGGTGACCGGGAGGGCGTCGAGGCGGGCGATCTCCTCGTCGGCGAGGCTGAGTCCGGCGGCCGCGGTGTTCTCCTCCAGGCGGGAGACGTGCAGGGTGCCGGGGATCGGGACGACTCCGGGGGCCTTGGCGAGGAGCCACGCGAGGGCGACCTGGCCGGGTGCGGCGTCGTGGGCCCCGGCGATCTCCCGTACGGTCTCGACGGCGGCGAGGTTCGCGTTGAAGGCATCCTGTGAGAAGCGGGGCATCTTGCGGCGGTAGTCGTCGGCGGGCAGGTCCTCGCGCGAGGTGATCCGTCCGGTGAGCATGCCGCGCCCCAGCGGGCTGTAGGGGACGACGCCGATGCCCAGTTCGCGGCAGAGCGGGAAGACCTCGTGCTCGATGTCGCGGGACCACAGCGACCACTCGGTCTGGACCGCGCTGATCGGGTGCACGGCGTGGGCGCGGCGGATCGTGTCGGGCGCGGCCTCGCTCAGGCCGAGGTGGCGGACCTTGCCCTCCGCCACGAGCGCGGCCATGGCGCCGACGGTCTCCTCGATGGGGACGTCGGGGTCGACGCGGTGCTGGTAGTACAGGTCGACGTGGTCGGTGCCGAGCCTGGTCAGGGAGCGTTCGATGCGCTCGCGGACGTACTCGGGCCGGCCGCTGATGACCGGCGGTCCGTCGGCGGTCACCGGCCGCACGATGCCGAACTTGGTCGCGACGGTCACCTGGTCGCGGCGTCCGGCGATGGCTTTTCCGATGATCTCCTCGCTGCCGGCGTAGATGTCGGCGGTGTCGATGAGGGTGACGCCGAGCTCGACGGCGCGGCCGATCAGGGCGTCGGCGCTGCCGCCGGTGGCGTGCTCCTCGCTCTGTCCGTAGGGGCGGCCGAAGCTCATCGCTCCGTAGCCGATGGCGCCGACGGTCAGGCCGCCGGAGCCGAGGGGGCGCTGGGGAATGGACATGCGCAACCTTCGTCGTACGTGTCGGGCGTGCCGCGGACAGGTATGTCCACGACTGTGGACATTATAAGTCCACAGGTGCGGACATGTGAAGTGCGGGTCCCGCGCGGGCGGGGACGACCTCGTAATCTGGTCACCATGACCTTGGACGACCAGCCCCCTGCCGCCGTCCGCCGCAGGGACGCCGCGGCGACCCGGGCGGCCATCCTCCGCGCCGCCCGCGAGGTGTTCACCGAGCGCGGCTACGACGGCGCGGGCGTGCGCGAGATCGCCCGCGCGGCCGACGTGGACACCCGGTTGATCAGCCGCTACTTCGGCTCGAAGGAGGGACTGTTCGCCGAGGTCGTCGACCTGGCCTACGAGAAGTCCCTCATGATGACGCCCGAGCACAACGCGGACGCGGCCCGGGCGCTGCTCACCGGCATGGACAAAGCCGCGTCCGACGGCCTGCTGCTCACCCTGCGGTCCGCCTCCAACCCGCGGGCGTCGGCCATCATGCGGGACAGCATCGAACGCAACTACCAGCGCCGGCTGGCCGCGGCACTGCCCGGCGACGACGACGCCACCGGCCGCGCCGCCGTACTGGTCGCCATCTGCTCGGGCGTCCTGCTCAGCCGTCTCGTACTGGGCCACACCGCGCTCAACAGCCCCGACGTGGAGCGGCTGATCCCCTATCTGCACGCCGCACTCGACGCGGTGGCGAACGCGCCGGGCGCCCCCGCGGGAGGCCCTACGGCCGAGTGAACGTGACGCGGGCGAGGACCGGCAGGTGGTCGCTGCCGGTGGCCGGCAGGGTGCGGATGTGGCCGACGGTTCCCGCGCGGGCCATGACCTGGTCGATGCGGGCCATCGGGAAGGCGGCCGGATAGCTGAGGGCGAAGCCCCGTTCCGCGACGTTCATCCGCGTTGTCAGTGGCGCCAGTTCACGGTCGTCGACCGTGCCGTTGAGGTCGCCGAGCAGGACGGCCTCGCTGAGTTCCTCGTCGGCGACGGCCTTGCCCAGCAGGCCCGCACTCTCATCACGCCAGGAGGACGCGAGGCCGCTCGCGCGGAGGCGGACCGAGGGCAGATGCGCGACGTACACCGCGATCCGGCCCCGCGGTGTGCCGACCACCGTCCGCAGACCGCGATTCCAGTCCTCGGTGATCCCCTGGGGTTTGATGTCCAGCGCTCGCGTGCCGGTCAGCGGATGCTTCGACCAGAGCCCGACGGTGCCCCGGACCGCGTGGTGCGGGTATTCGTGGGCGAGGGCCCTCTCGTAGGCCGGAAGCGCCGGGGGCGTCAGCTCCTCCAGCGCGATGAGATCGGGCTCGGCGCCGGCCAGGGCCGTGGCGGTGGCCGCCGGGTCGGCGTTCTCGTCGCTGACGTTGTGCTGCACCACGACCAGGTCGTGCGCGCCGGACGTCGCCCCGGGCAGGAGCAGCCCGCCGAACAGGCAGGTCCAGGCGGCCGTCGGCAGCGACAGGGCCACCAGCGCGGTCGCCGAACGGCGCAGCAGCGCCGCACAGAGGAGCACCACGACCCCCAGGCCGAGCCATGGCAGGAACGACTCCAGCAGACTGCCCAGGTTTCCTGCGGAGTTGGGGACGGCTCGATGACCGATCAGCAGGCCGCCCAGCAGTATCCCGAGCACGGCGACCACTCGCCCCCGTGCCCAGGCCGACCGGCTGCCGGCCGCCCCGTTCGCGTCCCCTGCCGCCTTCACCGTCGATGTCATGGCTTCGTCCGCCCGTGCCGGTTCCACTGTGGTCGCCCGTCCTCGTGATCTCACCCCTCAGGACGAGCCGCCGGGCGGATCAGTTGCCGCGCGGGACGCGCATCCGGGGCCGCCGAAGCCCGGCCGGGCCATTGGTATCGTGAGGGGGACAGGACAGGACGACCCTCACGACTCTCACGCCCCGCACGACCCCCGCGGTTCGCACTCGCGCCGCGCCGTCCCCGGCACGTCGCAGGCACGATCACCACCCCACATGGACTGGATGAACCCCACCACGGCACGCACCCCCGTCAGCCCCGTCTTCGTGGGCCGGGAGGTCGAGCTGGCCGAGTTGGTGCGGGCCGCCCGTGCCGCGGAGGGCGGTGACTCCCAGGCCGTGCTCCTGCGCGGAGAGGCGGGTGTCGGCAAGACGCGGCTGGTCGAGGAACTGCTGAGGGCGCTCGAGCCCGGGCAGGCCGTCGTCGCGTCCGGCGGGTGCATCGAGGCCGGGGGCGACGGCTTCCCCTTCGCGCCGTTCTCCGAGGTGCTGCGGACCCTGTGGCGGCGGTTCCAGGACGAGGTGCGCGCGGCGAGCGCCGGCCAGGAGGCCCTGCTCGCGCGGGTCCTGCCGGACTCGGACCTCCCGGCACCCGCCGTGCACCGGGACAACGACGTGACGCGGCTGTTCGCCCTGATCACCCGCATCCTGGAGCGCCTGGCGTCGGAGCGGCCGGTGGTGCTGGTCATCGAGGACCTGCACTGGGCGGACGCGTCCACCCGCGATCTGCTGGGCTTCCTGTTCCGCACCCGCCGCACCGGCAAGCTCCTGATCGTGGGGACCTACCGATCCGACGACGTCCGTCGCGGGCACCCGCTGCGCCCGCTGCTCGCGGAGCTGGACCGGCTCCGGTCGGTGTGCCGCGTGGATCTGTCCCGGTTCACCCGCGGCGAGGTGACCGGGCAGCTCACGGGCATCCTCGGGGCCCCGCCGGACCCGGGTGTCGTCGACGACATCTTCGCCCGCTCCGACGGCAACGCCTTCTTCGTCGAGGAGCTCGCCCGCGCCCACCGCGACCACGTCGGCACCGGGCTGGAGGATCTGCGGGACGTACTGCTGACCCGGCTGGAGTCGCTGCCCGAGGAGAGCCAGCGGGTCGTGCGCACGGCCGCCCAGGGCGGTGCCGTGATCGAGTACCCGTTGCTGAAGGCCGTGGCGGGCCTGCCCGAGGACGTACTGATCGACGCGCTGCGCGCAGCGGTGCTGGCCCAGATCCTCGTCCCCGAACCGAACGGCACCAACTACCGGTTCCGGCACTCGCTGGTGCGGGAAGCGGTCGGTGCGACGCTGCTGCCCGGCGAGCAGGCCCTGATCAACCGTCGGTACGGCGAGGCGCTTGAGGCGGACCCCTCACTCGTCCGGGCCGAGGAGCTGACCGGCCGCCTCGCCCGGCACTGGCACGCGGCCCAAGACGACGTGAAGGCGTTGCACATGAGTGTCGCGGCGGCCGAGGAGGCACGGGAACGGTGTGCCTACGCGGATCAGCTGTGGCTGCTGGATCGTGCCCTGCTCCTGTGGGACCGGGTGCCGGCGCAGGCCCGTGCGGCCCTGCCCGCGCTGCGGTTCCCGGAGACGTACCCGTGCGGCGGGCCGGGTGCGGACGGCGATGAGGCGCCCTGCCATCAGCACCTGCTCGCCACCGCCACCTTCGCGGCCATGCACAGCGGTGACTTCGAGAAGGCGCTGTGCCTGGTCGACACCGCGCTGCGGGACCTCTCGGCGGCGAAGGGGGAGTACCCGCTGTACGCCGCGTGGTTCTGGACGCAGCGTTCGCGACTCGTCGAAGGGCTGAGCCGCGGAGACGGCTGGCAGGAGGTGCAGACCGCGCGGAAACTGGTCGCGGCACTGCCGCCGTCGGTCGTCGGGGCCGAGGTCCTGGTACGCGTCGCCAACTGGGGCGCCATGCACCGCCCCGGGCCCGCCAGCCGCGCCGACGCCGAAGAGGCCGTGGAGTACGCGACCCGCGCCGGTGCCGAGGAACTGGCGCTGCACGCCCGCCTCACCCGCTGCCTGCTGGACGCCGGCACCGACACCTGCGGCAGCGTCGTCGACGAGCTGTACGCCGTCCGGCGGCGGGCCGAGGAACTGGGCGAACTCACCATCGTGGGCCGCGTGAACCAGAACCTGCCGTCGGTCCTGGAGGGGATGGGCCGCTCGACGGAGGCCCTGGCGGCCGCCGACCACGGCATCGCGCTGTGCCGGTCGCTCGGCCTGACCGACCGCGAGGCATGGGTCCACTCCAACCGGTCGTTCAGCCTCTTCTCCCTGGGCCGCTGGGCGGAGGCCGGCACGGCACTCGACGAAGCGGCCGCCCTGGCCCGCGCCCGCCTGCCCCGCTGGACGTTCGCGGCACGCCGCGCGGTCGTGCTGCTGCTGCGCGGAGAGGTGGATGCCGCCGCGGCGCAACTGGACGCCGCGGAAGAACTGCGGGGCACCGAGAAACTCCAGACACAGTTCCTCGTCGCACTCGGCCATTGCACGATGGAGATCGCGGCACGGCAGGGCCGTCTCGCCGATGCCCGTGCGGAGTTCCTGCGTGCCGAGGAGGCCGGCCTGACGGACGGTCCCGTCCGCTGGTCGCTGCCCATGCTCTGCACCGCCGCGGCCATCGAGGGCGCGGCGCGCCGCTCCACGTCCGCCGGGGGCTCTCCCGAGGTCCTCGCCGCACTGCGCCGCGCCGCCGCACGGCAGCAGGCCGTCCTGCCGGTCTCGCTCGCCTACGCGCACTTGCTGGAGGCCGAGTTGCGGCATGCGGAGGGAGACGACGACCCGGGCCCGTGGTCCGCCGCCGTCGCCGCCTTCGAGCAGACCGAACGCGCCTACGAGTCGGCCTGGGCCCTTCTCGGCGAGGGGCGCGCCCTGCTCGCCGACCGGCAACGGCAGGCCGAGGCACACGACCGGCTGACCCGCGCGCATGCCCTCGCCACCCGGCTCGGCGCCGGCCTTCTCCTCTCCGACATCGGGCGGTTGACGGGCCCGGTCGGTCTCCCGAGACAAGAGGAGACCGCGACCGCACGCGCCGGCGGGCCGCCCTCCTTCGGGCTCACCCCGCGCGAGTCCGAGGTGCTGGAGCTGGTGGCCCTCGGCTACACCAACCGCCGCATCGCCGAAGAGCTGTTCATCTCGCAGAAGACCACGAGCACCCACGTCTCCAGCATCCTCGCCAAGCTCGGCGCCTCCGGCCGCACCGAAGCCGCGGCCATCGCCTACCGGCACGGGCTCTCCACACCCTTGTGACACGGGCGGGGGCGGGAACCGCGCACCGGTGACGGCCCGTCAGAAGCCGCGGTCAGAAGCCGCGGTCAGAAGCCGCGGTCAGAAGCCGCGGTCAGAAGCCGAAAGCCTTCGTCGTGTAGGCGCACTCGGTGTAGATGTAGCCGGGGCTGAGCTTGACGGTGTCGGTCGCGGGAGTCGTGCCGACGCCCGCATTGGGCTTGTGCAGGAAGTACGTGGTGCCGACGGGCAGCCTGATGGTCCGCTGCGGGTAGTTCCGCGAAGTGTTCCGGCAGGGCTTGAACCCCAGCAGACTGGGCTCCAGCAGGGAGTACGTGGTGCAGCTGCCGCAGGCGCCGAGCGTGAGGCTTCCGGTCACCGGGCCGGTGTAGTAGACCGTGACGGGGTGCGGGCTGTCGTTCTTGATCGTGACGGAGATGCTTCCGCCGGAAGCCAGGGTGGGCAGGCGCTTGCCCGCCGCGGGCACCTCGCTCGCGACCTCCGCCGCTATCGCGAACTTGCGGGCCAGCGCCCGGCGCTTGTCCCTCTTGTTGTCGGCGACGAACTTGTTCATCGTCTGCTGCGCCTCGTCGAAGTCGCCGTCCTTGTACTGGTCGACCCCGCAGGTGTACGTGCCCGAGTCGGCGGTCCTCCCGGCCCGGTCGGCGTGCCTGGAGATGGCTTCGGCCACGTCCGCCTTGCCGCCGTTCAGGTCCCCCACCTGGGTGCCGAGGGCGCGCAGCCGCTCCACGGCCTTGCAGGGGTCCGAGCCCCGCACGGCCTTCGCGGCCTTGGTGACGGCCGAGCCCACGGCCGGTGCGACCTTCGCCGCCTGCGCCGAGTCGGGGAAGGTGGTCAGGAGGTCACCGAAGAGCCCCGTCCAGCCGGTGGCGTCCGTGGCCATTCCCTGCGCGCCGCACTCGTAGAGCGAGGTGGCCAGACGGTCGTCGGGCCACTCGGCCAGCGTGCCGAGTTCGCGCTTTTGCACGGTGGCCGGGACCGTGCGCAGGTAGGTCAGCCCCGGGATCGCGCCGCAGTAGTCCTTCTGCTCATAGGGGGAGCCGATCGTCGCGTAGTACGTCTTCAGCCGGTCGGGCACCTTGCCGGCGGCCCGGGAGTCCGGGTGGTCGGCTCCGAGGTCGCGGTAGACGCGCAGGGCCTTGCGGTAGCCGGCCTCCGCCGTGCCGAAGGGCCGGTCCTCCCCGGCCCGGACGAGCCGGTCGGCCTGGTCGAGCCGGTCCAGGAGCATCTGCTCGGTGGCCTCGTCGCGCGCCATGTCGTACAGCACGACGCCCCCGGCCGGCACGGCCAGCAGCACCAGGCCGAGCGCGATCGCCAGTGGGGATCCCGTGGGCCACACCAGCCGGGTCCGCAGCCCGGCGAACGCGCCGTGGATCGCCGCGAGCGCGAGGAGGACGAGGTAGGCGACGACCACCCCCGAGGGCGCGCCGTCAGGGTCGGCCGGCAGCGCCACCAGGAGCAGGACGCCGGTGGCGAGCCAGCACGCGACCATCAGGCCCCAGCGCCGCACCAGGGCGTAACCGAGGCCGAGACCACTGAGGTTGAGCAGGGCCACGGCCAAGGCCCGGAGTCCGTCCGGTGGCACGGAGGGCGGGGGCGGCGGGGCGGAGGGCATGGGCGGGATCACGAACCCGTACGGATTGCTGGGCGGGTTGTGGTGCGGGTTGCCGTACGGATTGCCGTAGGGGTTGCCGTACGGATTGCCCTGCTGTTCCTCGGACATGGCGGTTCCCCCCGTCGACAATGCCCGAATGCCTTCAACTTGTCAGTGTACGGACGACAGTCCCGCCTCGACAGTGGGTTCGAGGGCGGAATCGGGCCGATGACCGCAGGGAGTCCGGTAGGCCCGGTAGCCTGCGGGTCGTGATCGACTCGCAGGCGAACCCGGACGATGCGGAGGTCGCGATCGCCGCGGCGTGTGCCGGCGCGGACGTGGTGCGCGGCATGTACGGCCGGCGGCTCACCCGCATCGACAAGGGCGCGGGGGACTTCGCCACCGCCGCCGACGTGGCGGCGGAGCAGGCGATCCTCGGCGTCATCCGCTCCGCCCGGCCCGGGGACGCGGTGCTCGGTGAGGAGGGCGGCCGGCAGGGCGCGGCCGGCGCCGCGCGTCAGTGGCTGGTCGATCCCCTGTGCGGCACGCTCAACTACGCCGTCGGCAACATGCTGGTGGCGGTCAACGTGGCGCTGCGCGACGGCGCCGCCGCGGTGGCCGACCCGTTCAGCGGTGAGGTCTTCTTCACCGACGGCGAGACCGCCTGGGTGCGGCACGACGGCGCCGACACGCGGTTGGCGCCCACGGCCGCGACCGGGCTGGTCGACGTCAACCTGGATCCGCCGTTTCCGAGCGCGCCCGGATTCCGGGCCGTGGACCTGCCGGCCCACCCCGTGTTCGCCGAGCGGTTCCGGCCGCGGGTCGTGTCCACGACGCTGGCGCTGGCCTGGGTCGCCGCCGGCAAGCGCGCCGCGTACGTCACCGATGGCGGCGACCTGTCCGGGAGCGTGCACTTCGCCGCGGGCATCGCCGTGTGCCGCGCCGCCGGCTGCGTGGTCACGGGGATCGACGGCGCCCCGGCCGGGCAGGCCGGACGCGGACTCGTGGTGGCCGCCGACGCCGAGACCCACGGGCTGCTGATGTCGATGATCGACAGCCGCAACTAGGGCCGGTCTTCACGGCACGCCGATTCCGCGCCCGCCCGCGCGGCGCCCACTTTGCCGGGGCCTGGTGAACCGTACCCCTGTCACCAGGGTCTCGTTCACTCATCGTTCGCCCCTGCGTCCGCCGTTGGCTCCGTGCGCAACCTCGTCACTTCCTGATCGGCGGCCTACCATGCCCATGCGGAAGTGAGTGGCACCTGGGGGAGGCGCGCTTGTTCGGCAGCATGCGTGACGCTGTGTCAGATATATCGAACGCAGCGGACGTTCGACGGCAATCGGGGGAACTGCCGGGCGGCGTGCGGCTGTACCGGCCGCGGTCCGACGGCTCCGTCGTCCTCGCCGACCGGGACGGTGCCCGGGAGCTCGGACCAGGGCGTGACCTCCTGCCGTTCATCGACGACGGGCAGTTCGCCCACTACCTCATCGGGGACGCCGCCACGTCCCCCGAGCGTCCCTCCAACGCCACCGTCAAACTCGGCATCGTCGGCCCGCGGAGCGCCTTCACCCCGCACGCGCACGGCGGGGAGCACTTCGTCCTCAGCCTCGGATACGCGGCCTGCGGCCTGTACGACACCGAGCGCGCCCGGGCCTTCGAAGTGCTGCTCGCCCCAGGCGAGTTGATCCGGATTCCGGAGATGATGCCGCACTCCTTCGCCAACCGGGACAGCACCGCGCTGACCATCCTGGCCGCCAACACCGGCTACGGCATCGATCACGAGGACTACGCGATCACCGCCCCCGAAGCGGAGCGCAGGGCGGCCGAGCCGTCATGCCGCACCACGACGTCGCCCGGCGCGCACACGGGCACCCTAGCCCCCACCGACTACCGCGTCCTCGCCGGTGCGCTGCGCGACATCGAGCGGGCCCAGCGGCTGCGCGGGCCGGCCGCGACCACCGGTAGGGAACGTCTGGCCGCCCGCCTGCGCCGGCTCGCACAGGGACTGGAGGGCCGCCGGTGATCTGTCCGCACTGCGAGCAGTCGCTGCTGCGCAAGGAGCGGCCGGGCAACGTCTGCAGCAAGTGCGGGCGTACCTACGCCCTGGACCCCAAGACCAACCCGCTGCGACTCAGCGACCTCCGGATCCGCCGGCTCGTCCTGCGTCTCACCGAGGAGGGCAAAGTACCCTGCGTGCCGGGGCAGTTGTGGTACGCCGCGTCCCGCAAGTCACTGCGGGGCACCAAGGGCTCGCTGGGCTGCGCCGTCATGCTGGCGCTCGTCGGCATCGTCGTCGGGTTCGTCGGGCTGGAAGCGGGCTTGGTCCCCTACCGGGTCATCGGCGGTCTGTCGCTGCTCGCGGCGTTCGGCTTCGTGGTCGCGCGCGTGAGGGGAGTGGGGCGGGGCCGGTCACGGCTCAGCCGGGACGCCTTCCTCAGCGGTCCGCTGCGGGAATGGCGGAGCGTCTACGGCGCGCTGCCCATCGGGGTGATCGACGAGAGCCGCTATCCGTTCGCCCCGGGCGCCCGCGAGGAGCACCGCCGGGCACCCGGGGAACCACCCTCGCGCGGACTCGTCCTCGTCTGCCCCGACCGCTCCATCGCCGTCTTCCTCGACGCGGTGGGCCTGACCAGCCGCTACGGGCTCACCCTCGCCACCGACCCCGAGCAGGTGTCCACCCCGCCCGGTGAAACCGGTCCCCGGCCCGTACTGGTGCTCCACGACGCCGACGCCCACGGCCTGCTGCTCGCCGACCTCATCCGCACCGCGCTGCCGGGGCGGTGGGTCATCGACATCGGCCTGCCGCTCAGCGCCGTGGACGGTCCCTCGCGCGCCGTACCCATGCGAGGGAAGCGGCCCGCGCCGCACGTCATGCAGGCGCTCATGGAGAGCGGGAGGTTCAGCCCCCGCCAACTGAAGTGGCTGCGCCGGGGCTGGGGGTTCCCGCTCGTCGCGGTGCCGCCCGCCAAACTGCTGGCCGTCGTCGCCCGGGCCGTGGAACGGGCCGGCGCGGCGGTCGATCCGCAGTGGCAGCGGGCCGCTGCCGCCGGCTTCATGACCTGGCCCGAGGAGAGCGGATGATCTGTCCCCACTGCCGGGCCTCCCTGCTGGGCAAGGAACGCACGGGCGGCGTGTGCTCGCGCTGCGGGCGCGCGTTCGCCCTGGACCCCAAGGTCAACGGCCGGGGCATGCACGACGCGCGCATCCGGCGCGTCGCCCGGAGCGCCACCGACGGAGGCCGCCGGCGGGTCACCCTCACCCAGCTCGGTTACCTGGCCCGGACCGCCAACACGAGCTGGACGGCCGTCCCGCCGCGCGGACGCCCGCAGTGGATCGCGCGCTTCGTCGGCGTGGTCCTCGTCATCGGGCTCGTGGTACTGGCCGCCTTTGTGCACCGCCTGGCCCTGGGCGGCCTCATCTGGTTCGCGGGTGCCTGTGCGGCCGCCCTGCTGTACGCGGTGGCGAAGGGCGATCCCTACCGGCCCGGACATCCCGCCGGGTCCTCTCTGACGCCCGAACCCGGCAGCTTCCGGGCCATGATGTGCGGGCGGTGGGTGGAGGTGTACGGCAGCCTGCCGCCCGGGATCGTGGACGATCGGCAGTACCGGGAGACTCCCGCCGGCACGGACCGGGACACCGGCGGGGGCCCGGCGGCGGAGGCCGTCGAGCTGCTCTGCCCGGACCACGCCGTCCGCGTCTTCGTGGAGATCAACGGACTCGCGGACGGGCTGGACCTGGCCCTCGCCGCCGGGCTCGAGGACCTGTCCGCGACCGGGCCCGTGGTGGTGCTGCACGACGCGAGCGCGAGAGGCCTCCAACTGGTCGCCGACGTCCGGGCGAACCACCCCGGGCGGGTGGTCGTCGACGCGGGCCTGCCGGTGCGGGCGGTCCTCGGCAACGACAAGGCCGTGAGGCTCTACAAGGAACCGCCCGCCGACGTGCGCTGGGGGGAGGCGGACTGGCTGCGGGAGCTGACCCGCGTCGCGGCGGCGGAAGCCGCATGGCTGGTGAAGGGCTGGGAGAGCCCTCTCGCCGCGGTTCCCCCCGCCCTGCTGGAGTCGGCGATCGTGCGGGCCGTGCAGGAGGCCCGCAGCACGACGGACAGGGAGCGGCGGGACGCCGCCGAGGTCGGCTTCATGAGCTGGCCGCAGCCCGCAGAACCGGCGCCGAATGACGGGAGCTGACATGCCGGAGTCCATGGGCCGGACCGGCCGGCTGCTGCTGGAACGGGCGCTCACCGTCGCCGCACGGCGTGCCGCGGCGCCCGGGGGCCTGCGCTTCACCGAGCGGCAGCTGTACTACGAGACCTGCCGCGTCCTGCGCCCGACGCCCGCGCCGGTGCGGCGTATCCCGTACAGCCCGGCCCCGCCCCTGCGGCTCTCCCGGTTCACCGAGGTGCTGCGCGGCATCGAGCCCGCAGGACTGCTCCCCACCCCCGCCCCCGCCACTGCCGGCGCGACCATCGGCGGACCGGGACGCGAGCCGGACCTGTACGCCTACGGACTGCCCCGGCTGCTGATCTGCCAGGACCGTTCCATCGCCCGGATGCTGCTGGCCAACCAGGTGCACCTGGAGGCCGGCTGTCCCGTCCTGAGCGCCGAGGACGATCTGCCGCTCGACTCCCGGCTCGTGTCGGCGCTGGAGCGGGCCGAAGGCGCCACGGTGCACGTCCTGCACGACGCGAGCCCCGCCGGGATCGCCCTGCCCGCCCGGGTGCGCGAGGCGATGGGCGCGGCGTCCGTCCGGGTCGCCTCGCTCGGGCTGGTGCCCCGGCACGCCCAGGCGCTGCGGCTGGTGTCCGGGCGAAGGCCCGGCCCGGTGCCGCTCGGACCGCTGCCGCCGGGGCTGAGGCCCGCGGAGGCCGGCTGGCTGGCCGCGGGCCGGTTCGCCGAAGTCGCCGCGGTGCCCCCGGCCCGGCTCCTGCGCGCCGTACTGCGGCTCACCCGCGGGCCGCGGCCGCCCCGTCACTCCGTCTGGGGCGAGCTGCGCGAACTGCGGACCGCCGGTTTCCTGACCTGGCCCGACGCATGAACCGACCCCGAACCCGACCCGAGGACCGCATGCCCGGACACCGCAGACCGAAGGACCGCAGCGCATGATCCGCCCACGCGAAATCGGCTACACCGACGACCTGCTGGCCGACCGCAGCGTCCACCGCACCTACGAGGACGGCCGGCAGGAATGGCGTCGTCGCGGCGCGGACGGAAAGGTGCACTGGCAGGACGAGTACGGCTACAGGGGCACCGACGAGATGCTGGGCGACAGGATCGTCAAGCGCGTGCTCCCCGACGGCACGGTGACCTACGGGCGGGACATCGGCTACGGCCGGACCCTGTGGGGAAACGGCGACACCCTCATGGTCAACCGGACGTCCTTCAGCGGCCGGATGGGGGCGATCCTCGTCGGCCTCGGTGTCACCGGACTGGCCGTCACCGCCGCCCACCTTCCGCCGCTCCACCTCACACCGGAGGAGGAAGAGGAGCTCCGCCGGCAGGCGCAGAGCTCGTCCGGCTCAGAGGGCGGCGGAGGGGACGGAGGCGACGGAGGGGACGGAGGCGACTGGGGCGACGGGCACTGGGGTGACGACGGCGGGGGCTGGAGCGACGACGACTTCGGCTGAGCCCGCGGCCGATGCGGCCCCGGTAGCCCGCACCGCCACGCGGCAGCAGGAAAGGACCAACCGATGGCGCGCTTCTGCGTCTGTCTCGCGTCGGGAACCGAATACACCGACGGCCGGCCCGGTGCGGCCGACGCTCACCTCGCGGCGATGGGCTCCCCGGCGATCGCGCCGGGGCTGGCCCTCGTGCGGGGTGAACCCGGCCACGCCGAGGGCCCGTTCGAAGCACACGGCATGCGCGCCGTCGGCGAGGTGACCCTGCACAACCGCGCCGAACTCCTCGCCGCCCTCGCCGCCGACGGCGCACCCGCCCCACCCGGCGCCGGTGACGGCGAGCTGCTGCTGCGCTGCTGGGCCCGGCTCGGCGAACGGGGCGTCGCGCTGGCCGAGGGCATGTTCGCGCTCGCCGTCCTCGACGGTGCCGACCTCGTGCTGATCCGCGACCATGTCGGCGCCCGCACCGTCTTCTACGCCCGCGCCGCCGGTGCCTGGGCGGCCTCCACCTCACTGCGCACCCTGCGCCGCTGGCCGGCGCTGGGCACCCGCATGAACCTGTCCGCCGTACGCTCCTTCCTCACCTTCGCCTATCTGCCCGGCGACGAGACGCTGCTGGAAGGCGTGCGCGAGGTCCTCCCCGGCCGGGTGCTGCGCCTGGCGGCCGACGGGACGGTGACCGAGACGGTCCACTGGGAACCCCGGGAGCGGCTCGACGAACCGGCTGGACCCGGCGACCACGTCCTGACCCTGCGCACCCTGCTCGAAGAGGCCACGGCACGGCGGCTGCCCGAGGCGGAGGCGGTCGGCGTCCTGCTCTCCGGCGGGGTAGACAGCTCGCTCGTCACCGCTCTCGCCGCGAAGCTGCACGGCCGGGCCGTCCACACCTACTCCATCAGCTTCGGCGACGAACTCCCCAACGAACTGGGCTACTCGGGTCTCGTCGCCGCCCACTGCCACACCCGGCACCGGGTGCTGACGGTCTCCGGCACGGCGGTCGCCGCACGGCTCGCCGACACGGCCGCCCTGCTCGACAGCCCGGTCGGCGACCCACTGACCGTGCCGAACCTGCTGCTCGCCGAGGCCGTCGCGGGGGACGGGCTCGGCACCGTCCTCAACGGGGAAGGCGGGGACCCGGTGTTCGGCGGGCCGAAGAACCTCCCGATGCTGGTCCAGGAGATGCACGCCGGGGCTCCGGGAGCGCGCGAGGCACCCTGGTACGAGGACCGGGCGACGGCCTACCTGCGTTCGTACCGCAAGTGCTGGACCGACCTCCCTGACCTGCTGACCGCCGACGCGCTGTCCGCCCTGGAGACCGCACCCGCCCCGCAACGCTTCGTCGAGCCCTACCTGACCGGCCCGGACCGGATGACCCACCTCCTCAACCAGCTGCTCCACTGCAATCTGCGCACCAAGGGCGCCCACCACATCCTCACCAAGGTCGAACGGCTCACCGCCTCGCAGGGCCTCCAGGGCCGTGCCCCGCTCTTCGACCGGCGGGTGATCGACCATGCCTTCGCCACCACGCCCGAGCTCAAACTCCGGGGCACGGCGGAGAAATGGGTACTCAAGGAAGCCGTAAGGGACCTGCTTCCCGCCACCGTCGTGGACCGGCCCAAGAGCGGCATGCGGGTGCCGGTGCAGCAATGGCTGAGCGGGCCGCTGCGCGAACTGGGCGGTGATCTGCTGCTCGGCCGCGCCGCCCGGCAACGGGGCCTGTTCCGGCCCGACACCGTACGCACCTGGATGCGCGGCGAGGGAACGCTGCTGCCCCGGCAGGGCGGCAAGCTGTGGCTGGTGCTCACGCTGGAGCTGTGGCTGCGGGCGTACGGACTGTGAACGGATCGACGACGGAGGCAGGCGCACTGTGAACACCACCCTCATCGACCCCCGCACCGGCCGGGTCCGGGGCACCTCCCCGCTGGCCCGTGAGCCGGAGGTGCGGTCCGCGGTCGACGCCGCCCGCGCGGCCCTGCCCGGCTGGCGCGCGCTCACCCCCAGGGAACGGTCCCGCCGGCTGGAACGGCTGGCCGCGCTGGTGGAGGAGCACGCGCATTCCTACGTCGCGCGGGAGGCCGCCGGGACCGGCAAACCGGACTCCGAGACGGCGGGAGAGGTGGAGCAGGTCGCCGACCTCTTCCGGTTCTACGCCTCCGCCGTCCGCGCCCAGTCCGCACCCGCCGCCGGACGGCTGGTGGACGGCCACGAGAGCTGGGTGCGCTGGGAACCCCTCGGCGTCGTGGGTGTCGTCGTGCCCTGGAACTATCCGCTGATGATGGCCGCCTGGCGGTGCGCGCCCGCGCTGGCGGCGGGCAACACGGTGGTCGCCAAACCCGCCGAGACCACTCCCGACACCCTCGAACTCCTCGCGGAGCACGCCGCCGAGGCACTGGGCCCCGGCGTCCTCACCGCCGTTCCCGGCGACCGGCAGACCGGCCGGCTGCTGGTCGGGGCCGGCGTCGACATGGTCGCCTTCACCGGCAGCGCGGCGGCCGGGGCCGATGTGGCGGCACGTGCCGCGGGGCGCCGCGTCAGCCTCGAACTCGGCGGCAACGCCCCCGCGCTCGTGCTGCCCGACGCGCCCGCCGGCACCTGGGCGGAACTCGCGCGTGCCTGCACCTACAACGCCGGACAGAGCTGCGCCGCCCCCGCGCGGGTCATCACCTTGCGCGAGAACTACGAGGAGGCGGTGGAGCAACTGTCGTCCGCGGCACGGGAATGCCTGGCCGGACGGGACTTCGGGCCGCTCAACAACCCCGACCAGCTGGCCCGTTACGACGGCATCGTCAAGGCATCCTCCGCCGGGCGGAACGTCGCGGCCGGCATCGCCCCGCGGCCCGGCGAGGAGAACGGCTTCTGGCGCCCCGCCCGGATCCTGGCCGACCTCCCCGACGACGATCCGGCGGTGGTGGAGGAGGTCTTCGGCCCGCTGCTCACCGTGCAGCGGGCCGAAGACCTGGACGCGGCCGTGGCGCTGGCGCACGGAGTACCGCAGGCGCTGGCGGCGAGCGTATGGACCCGCGACCTGGCCGCCGGACTCGACCTCGCCGGCCGGCTGAACGCCGGCGAGGTCTGGCTCAACTGCCATCTCGTGCAGACCGCCGAACTCCCGCACGGCGGCCGCGGCGCCTCGGGTCACGGCACGGACCTCAGCACGCTGGCCCTGCACGAGTACCAGCGCCCCAAGACGGTGACCGCCCGGCTCAGCGCGCCATCGTGACCGGTGCGCCGGTGAACGCGTCGAGGAGCAGCCGGCCGCCGAGCGGGCGGTCCAGCTTCACCGTCACGGGGTCGACGAGCAACATCGAGTTGCACGGGCCGTCGTTGGCGCCACGCACGCGGCCGGCCAGCACCACGCTGTCGCCGGTCTCCAGGACATCGACGGCCGGGCCGTCGTCACAGGAGCCGTGCTCCGCCCCCACGGTGACGGACCGGCCGTCCCCGGCCACCGATTTGAGCCCGTGCAAAGGCCACAGGCCGCCGGTGTCCTGCGACTGGGACAGGGATTCGACCGGTGCCCGCGGAGGCTTCGAGGGGCTGACCGCCACGTGCTGGAGCGGTGTGTCGTAGCCGTCGAGGGTGAACCGCCAGGCGGGGACCCGGGCCGGGCCCCGGCTGGTGCTCAGGGTCATCGTGCCGAAGACGGCCTTCGTCACGGTCAGCGGGTCGCCGCCGGGGCCGCCGTCGCCGCTGTCCAGGGTCTCGTACGCCTGCCGCGCCGTCATGACCGTGGCAGCAAGCGACTCCCCGCTCGTCCACCGGATCCGTCCGTGCCGGGCGGCGCCGCCGGGCAGCGCGCCGCGCAGGGTGAAGTTCCGTTGCAGGTAGGCCTGTTTGTCCGCCTTGTTGTGGAAGGCGCCGTCCGGCAGCCGGACGACGTCCTCCAGCGGGTAGTAGCCCTCCCGCCAGGCGTCGGCCGCCTTCGTGTCCTTCCAGGCGTCGGCCACCTGCCGCATGCGAGGGGCGGCCGTGTCCGCTCCGCCGCCCGCTGATTCGATCCCGCACCCTGCCGACCCGATGGTGACCAGGCAGAGCACTCCCAACAACGTGAACGATCTCATGACGCCCCCCGGACGTGGTGCGGGGATTCCCGCGATGTCCCTGAGACGTACCTCGTCCGTATCGGGTTCCGCGCGCGTCCTCCCTCAGCCGCTGGTTCCCGCGGTGATCTCGAACGGGTCCTGCGGTGCCACGTCGCCGTTCGCCGGCAGATCGCCGCGCTCGACGGGTCCGGGCCCGGCGCCGGTCGTCGGCAGGACGTCGGCGAGTTCGCGGTCGTCCGCCTGATGAGCGTTCTCCGCCGCTTGACGGAGGGCGTCACGGGTGACGCCCGCCCGGTCCCCGCTCAGCCGGATCACCCGTCCGCCGTCCTGGAACACGTACTCGTGGCCGGCATCCGTCGCGCGGTACCAGCTCTCGCCGTCACGCTCGCACGACCCCCGCTCGGCCTCGGGCCGGGTGTCCGGGTCGGTGCACGCGACGGGGTCGCCCCTGCGCTCGTCCACCCGCATCTCGATGCTCCCGCTGCTGGGCGAGAAGTAGGAGGCCCCGTAGCCGTGATCGCCGATCACACCGACGGACTGGTTCGCCAGGGTGTATCCGGGTACGTCGGTCACGTACACCATCCCCCGTTCGATGCCCAGCGCCCGGGCCCGGGCCTCGAGTTCGGGGCGGTTCGCCGACTCCGTCCCGCAGGCGGCCGACGTCACCACCGCCGGCAGGAGGAGCAGGAGTGGCAGGGCCCTTCGTATGTGCGTCATGCGTCCATGACCCGCCCGCGCCCCCGCCATCGCACGGCTGTACCGGGGTAGCGTGCAGGGGCAGGGGGACAAGCGGGACAGGGAGACTGGGGGGCCTGCGGCATGGTGCTCTGGAACGGTGTCGACTTCACCGCGGACGGGCGGGAGCCCGTCACGGCCGAGGAGTTCTACCGGATCGGCCGGTACTGCTGGGACAGCGGCCAGTACCGCCCGGCCGCCGGCTTCTTCCTGGAGCCCGCGGCGGCCGAAGGCCACTCGGCCGCCGGGGAGTTGCTGGGACATGTCCGCTTCGTACAGGGGGACTACGCCCAGGCCGTTCCCTGGCTGCGCCGAAGTCCCGGATCGCCCAGGGCGGCGTACTACCTGGGCAGCCTGTACCAGCGGGGCTGCCCCGAGGCCGGGATCGGGCAGTCCTACGACGCGGCCGCCGACTGGTACCGGCGCGCGACCGCACTCGGCGAACCCGAGGCGATGCTCGCGCTGGGCGAGTTGTACCTGGAGCGCCTGGTGCGGCTCGAACGGGCCCCGGTGGACCACGCGCTGGAGTGCTTCCTGCCGGCCGCGGAGGCCGGCCACCCGTACGCGCAGTACCGCGTGGCCGACCTGTACCGGACGTCGTACGCGGATCTGCGGCGAGCCGCCCACTTCTACGAGCTGTGCCTTGCCAACCCCGCGAGGGAACAGCACGCGCTGAACTCGCTGATGACCTTCCAGAGCGCGGCGTTCCTCCGCGAGATCCGGGCGGCTCAGCAGACGCAGCGGCTGGAACAACGGCGCGACACGGTGAACCCCCGGCAGCCGGGTGACCCTTCGTACTGACGGCGCCGCCGGGGCCCGGTCGCACCGGGCCCCGGCGGCGTGGGTGTCAGACGAGGTCGGGGCGCTGCCACTGCTCACCCAGCACATGGTGTGCCAGGAAGCCCAGGACGGTGGCGTACCACAGGCGGATGTTGTTCGGCTTGGTGATCCAGTGCCCCTCGTCGGGGAAGTACAGGAACTTCGCCGGGACTTCGAACCGCGCCAGGTCGTTCCAGAGGGCCAGGCCCTCGCCGATCGGCACGCGGTAGTCCTTGTCGCCGTGGATCACCAGCATGGGCGTGGTGATGTTCGCCGCCCGCAGGTGCGGGGACTCCAGCTCGTACCGCTCCGTGCGCTCCAACGGGTCGCCCTGGCGGCGCATCCAGTACGCCGGGAAGTCGGTGACCTGCGCGAAGCTGTACATGTTCCACAGACTCGCGTGGGTGACGATCGCCTTGAAGCGGTCGGTGTGCGTGGCGATCCAGTTGGCCATGTAGCCGCCGTACGAGCCGCCCATCATCGCGGTGCGCCCGGCGTCCAGGTCGTCCCGCCGCAGAGCGGCGTCGGTGAGCGCCAGCACGTCCTGGTACGAGGCACCGCCCCAGTGTGCCCAGCCGCGCTCGTGCATGTGCTGCCCGTAGCCGGTGGACAGGGCCGGGTCGGGCAGCAGGACCGCGTAGCCGGCGGCCGCGGCCACCCAGGGGCTCCAGCGCCAGTGCCAGGCGTTCCAGCTGGTCTGCGGGCCGCCGTGCACCCACAGCAGCAGAGGCGCCGGGGCGTCGGGGCGGGCGTCGTGCGGCAGCACCAGCCAGGCGCGCAGCGCCGTCCCGTCCTCGGCGGTGGTGTGCACCTCGGTGAGGCTGCCGGGCAGTGCGGCCACCTGCCCGGGGCACGGCAGCGTCACCGGCTGCTGCCCGGGCGTCGCGGCGTCGAGGCGCACGGGGGCGGGCGGGCTGTCCACGGCCGAGCGCAACGCGTACAGGGTGCCGCCGTCCGGGCTCACCACCACGTCGGCGTACGCGCCGGACGCGGTGAGCCTGACCAGCTCGCCGCTGCCGGTGGAGAGCCGGAAGACGGGTGCGTGTCCGGCCTCGTCGGCGGTGAACCAGACCACCGGCGTACCGTCCTCGCCGGGCACCGGGGAGACGACCGGAGCACCCGGCCACTGCTCGAAGGCGGGCAGCAGATCGCGGCCGGGGTCCTGGTCGTCGGTCGCGTCGGCCAGCCACAGCGTGACGTCACCGGGGCTGTCAAAGGTGATCCGGCGCTCGCGGACGCAGACCAGCCGGCGGCTGTCCGGGGTGAAGGCCGGAGCGTCGAACTCGGCGTCGGGGGACTCCAGTACCCGCAGCTGCTTGCCCGTGGCGGCGTCCACGACCACGACGGCATGGCGGATCTCGTCGGGGAGTGTGCCGACGGCCGCCGTGTAGGCGACCAGTGAGCCGTCGGGGGAGACCGCGATGTCCTCGGAGCCGGCCACCCGGCGGGCGCCGCAGTCCACCATGGCAGGCTGCCCGGCGCCGGCGTCCGGGACGGTGAACACATGGGGGACGGCGGGACCCAGGTCGTGGTCCCAGTACCGCACCGGCACCGACTCGTGCAGGATCGCCGAGACCTTGGCCTTGCGGCGGGCCTCGCGCAGCCGCTCGTCCTGCTCGGCATCGGCGGCGCCGGGGAGCAGACCGGCCGCCAGGGCGATCCGGGACGCCGCGGCGGCGGTCGCGTAACCGTCGATCCCGCCGGGCCTGACGAGCAACTGCGACGCCTCGCCGCCGCCCGCCGGCAGGCTCCACAGGGCTGCCTCCTGCTTGTCGTCCGCGCCCTCACCGGGATCGGCGACCGGGCGGGAGGAGAGGAAGAGCAGGGTGCCGTCGGGCAGGAACGCGGGGGCGGACTCGCCGCGCCCGGAGCGGGTGAGCCGCCGGGCCGGGCGCTCCCCGGACGGGTCGACCTCCCACAGGGCGCCGACGAATCGGGTGCGGTCGGCGGACAGTTCCTGAACCACCGTCACCAGACGGGTTCCGTCCGGTGACAGGGCCAGCGAGGAGACCCGGGGCAGCGCGATGAACGCCGCCAGGTCGTGGAAAGCAGTGGATTCAGGCATGGGGATCATCCTGCGTCTCCGGGCGGGCCCGCACCAGTCCTTTGCCGGGCACGGAACGAAGCTTGGCCTGATGAGAGGGGTGCGGCGGGTGGGGCCGGCGGCGCGATCGGCAGCGCACGGCGGCGCGCCGCCGCCGGGGGCCGTCCGCCTCAGCCGCCCGCGGTCACGGCCTTGAGCTCGTCCAGCGATTCCCGCATCAGCTGCGACATCCCGCGTTCCTCGGCCGCCGCGATCCAGCGCTCGAAGCCCACCTTGAAGACGGCGATCCCCGCCTCGGCGGTCAGGCTCGCGGTCGACCTCGCGACGCCGCGCCGGTGCAGGGCCTCGGTGAGCGAGGCCGCCATCGACGCGAGCTTGATCAGCTCGCGCTCCTGGAGTTCGGGGTTCGCCGCGATGACGGCCTGCCGCAGCCGGGAGTGCTCCCGGCGGCCGTCGAACATCGTGGAGACCGCCTCGAGCCCCGCCGCCACCGCGTCGATCGGCGGCGCGGCTTCCGGAGCGCCGACGACCGCTTCGACGAAAAGCTCCTGCAACGTGCCGGAGCCGTCGAAGAGCACCTCGCGCTTGTCGGCGTAGTGCCGAAAGAACGTGCGCTCCGTGAGGCCGGCCCGTTTGGCGATCTCCGCCACGGTGGTCTGCTCGTATCCGCGCTCGCTGTAGAGCTCCAGCGCGGCTCTCGCCAGGCGTCCGCGCGAGTCCGGCTCCCATCTACCCATGCGTGGATCCTACGCGATGACAGTGGCTGACATCAGGTGCTAACGTCGATGACAGCAACTGACATCAACAGTCTGGGGTTCCTCCCATGCGCATATTCGTGACCGGCGCGTCCGGCTGGATCGGCTCCGCCGTCGTTCCCGAGCTCATCGACGCGGGGCATCAGGTCGTCGGGCTCGCCCGCTCCGACGCCTCCGCCGCCGCCCTCACCGCGGCCGGGGCGGAGGTACTGCCCGGCACCATCGACGACCTCGACGTCCTGCGGGATGCGGCCGCCGCGTCGGACGGGGTGATCCACCTCGCCTTCAAGCACGACATCGCCTTCTCCGGCGGCTTCCAGGACGCGGGCGAGGCCGATCGCCGCGCCGTCGACACCTTCGGCGACGCGCTGGCCGGCACCGACCGCCCCTTCGTCCTCGCCTCCGGCGTGGCCGGCCTCGCGCCGGGGCACGTGGCGACCGAGCGCGACATGCCCACGATCGACGGCTCGCCGGTGTCGATCCGGGCGACCACGGCCCAGGCCGCGCTGGCACTCGCCTCGCGCGGCGTGCGCTCATCCGTGGTGCGGCTGTCCCCGACCTGCCACGGCGAAGGCGACAACGGATTCATGGCGACCCTGGTCGCCATCGCCCGCGACAAGGGCGTGTCCGGCTACATCGGCGACGGCGCCAACCGCTGGCCGGCCGTCCACCGCCTCGACGCCGCACGGCTGTTCCGCCTGGCGGCCGAGAAGGCCCCGGCCGGCTCGGTGCTGCACGGCGTCGCGGAGGAGGGCGTGCCGATCCGCGACGTCGCCGAGGTGATCGGCCGTCAACTCGACGTCCCGGTCACGTCCGTGGCCCCGGAAGCGGCGGCCGGGCACTTTTCCTGGCTGGGCGCCTTCCTCGCCTTCGACGTCCCGGCCTCCAACACCCTGACCCGCGAACTGCTCGACTGGGAGCCGGCCCACCCCGGTCTCCTCGAAGACCTCGACAAGGGCCACTACTTCCACCCGCCCGTCACCGGCGCCTGACCGGCCGGGCCGGGTGCCAGGGACCCCGGAGGCGCCTGCTCCGGGGTCCTGCCCCGTCCCACCGCGCTCTCAGGCGGTTGCCGGCTCGGGCTCGACGGCCTTTTCGGGCTTGGTCGCCGCCGCGGGGCCGTTGCCGTCGCCCGCGTTCTTCGCGGGGCTGACGGGGGTGTAGAACACGGAGCCCTGTTTCCGGGCGCGTTCGGCGAGGCCCTTGGCGACCAGCGCCTCCAACGTGTTCCGGACCACCTGGGTCTTGGCCACGCGGTCGGGGTGCTGTTCGGTCAGGATGTTGACGATCTCGCTGACCATGCGCGGTTCATGGCTCGTCGACAGGATCTCCTCGAGGAGACCGACCAGCGTCGGCCCGGCCTCCGGCTTGCGGGTACGGGCCCCGGTCTTCCTGCGCTCGCGCGTGCCGGTCTGGACGGGTGCCTTCTTGCGGCCTCCACGGGGGCGGGGGACCGCGGGCTCGGCGACCGTCTCCGCCGGCGCCTTTGCCGTTGTCGTTGCCTTGGTTGGCGCCGTCGCCTCCGTCACCTCCGTTGCCTTGGGCGTCTTCGGTGTCTTCGGTGTCCCGGCAACGGTGGGTGACGCGGGCGTCTTCGCCTCCGTGCGGGTCACCTCCCGCCGCTGGGGCGTCGCGCCGCCCTCGGCGGGCTCGGTGCTCTGCAACTGGGTCAGCCACTCGTGCTCACGGCCCAGTTTGGTCAAGTGGTCCTGCAGCTCGCTGATCTGAGCGCGGACGCTTTCCTGTTCGCGAGCGTTGCCGTCCAGGTCGGCTGCGATGCGCGCGGCGCGCGCGGCCGCCCGGTCCTGGATCGTGGTGATGCCCGGCTCATTGGATTCTTTGGACACGACAGCCCGCTCTCCTCATTCCGGTGTTGTTGCCGGATGGTACCCATTCGTTCCCCGAAATGCCGGGTGTTGTACCGCAGCGACCCCGAACGTGTGCCGGTGAGGCCATTGGTGGCCCTGGTGGTGGCACACTGCGTGCGCCCTGCCGCGCTCGGTGGTGTCCCGTTGACGGCAGCGCTCGCCGCCACGCTCCCGCGACGTCTGCCCCGCTCCTCGGCCGCGCAGTCCTAACGGTGATGCCACTCGGCCGGGTGCCCACTGCCGCGCTTGTCGAGGATGACGATGTGCCCCGGTCCGCCGGGCTCTTCGCAGTGCGGAGCATGCAGGTCCAGCGAACCCAGGTTGTCGCTGATGGCCGCATCGGAACCGAAGTAGCCCGGGTCCAGCTCGAAAACCACGCGGGTCCCGCTGCCCGCCGGGGGCCGGAACCGCGTTGGCGGGGCCTCGGGCCGGAGGGCACCGAGCACTTGCCGAAAGCCGCGGCCGTCCCGCCACACCTCAACGACCGCGCGCCTGGCCAACGCTGCCGCGGCCGCACTCGTAATGCGTAGGTCTCGGGTTCGAATCCCGAAGGCGGCTCCATGACGAAGGGCCAGGTCAGTACTTCTGACGCCCTTCGTCGTTTCCTTGATCGACGCGTGGTCTGAACCACATTCGTTGTGAGGCGAAAAGCCGGCTCCGTGTGGCCACGGTGTGCCCCGCATGTGGGACAGCGGGCCACACGGCGTCCCGTCAGGCCGCCCCAGCCCCGAAGATTCGCCGCTTGACCCGCCGCCTCGCCTGCTTCGAGGCATCCTTTCCCTGCTCCTGCTCCGCCTCCTGTCCTTCGCCCGATACGCCCCGGCGCTGTTCGACCACGTCCAGCGGGTGCCCGCCGAAGACGCGCGGGCCCAGTGGGACGGGCACACGATCGAGCAGAAGTACCGCCGCATCCGTACCCACACAGCAGTGCTGTGCATACCCGACGACGACACCGGCAACGACGCCATCAGCACCTGACCCGCAACCAGCAGCAGCACACAGCGGCCGCCGGCCCCGCCACCGCCAACTCCCACTGGCAGCGTGTTGGTGTGATGCCGACGTAGCCGGCCGTCGGGTGGATTCAGGCGGTGGGCGCGGTGGTGAGCATCCAGTGGCTGAAGGCCGCGTAACGCCACCGAAACGACCTCTCAGCCACCGCTCTTGCGTCGGAATGACCGCTGGCTGGCAGAGGGGCCGTGCGCGCCGCGGACCTTCGACGCGTCGGTGTTCGCAGCGAGGGCCGTGGCCTCCGCCTGCGTGCCGCGTTTGCGCGCGAGGGCCTCCCGAAACTTGGCCTTCAGGTCATACTGGCCGTCCTCGTCCGGCGCCAGGGCAGGGCTCTCGGCGTCAGCCGGCTCGGAACCTTCTTGCGATGGAGACGCTGTAGTCATGGTGACCTCCTGGACTCGGGCAGTGGGAAGCACAGCTTGTCATGCGGGGCGCCTCGCTCAGGCGGCTCCGCGCCGGTCGGCGCGACTCGTCACCGGAGCTCGAATGTTCCGGCGCCCAAATGACGCGGTGCGAACCCTCTCTGATCAGCCACCGACGGCGAACCTGCTCGTCACGCGTGCGGCGCGGTCGGCTTCGAACTCCCGGGCTGACCTTGGACTCCATCGACCCGCTCCCAGGGCCGGACTTCGGAACACGAAGGACTCCGCTGTGAGTGCTGCGCCTGCCCGCATCCCCGAGTCGCCACTGCCGCCGGCCGTGCCGATCGACGACCTCGTGGCGTACTACCGCAATCCGCGCACCGACGACATCGACGAGTCGCTGCGCATCCACGGCCAGTACAAGGCCATCGTCGTCAACCGCGGCACCCACACCTGGGCTGCCGCCAAGCAGCTCGGCCGGGAGCAAGTCGCCGCCACGTGGGTCGAAGTCTCCGACGAGGACGCGGCCCGCATCGCGCGGTCATGGTCTTGATTCTCTGGTGGCCTGCGACCAGGGATCATCGATCTTCCCGCGCTCGCCGACAGCGACACCGACCGGCTCGGCCGTAAACTGGGCGAACCCCTGTGGCCGGAACGCTTCGATGTCGAGCACCACGCCATCACCCGCCGCCGCGTCGGCGAACGCGTGTGGGCCGCGCTCTGCCAGCAGAAGCCGCGACTCCCGAAGGCGGCGTGTCGCAACAGGCCTGGATCACCGACCATCGGCTCTCCACCGTCGAGTTCGGCGGCCTCGACATGGCCCGCGTCATCGTCGCCGCGGGAGTGTGCATTCTCACACGTCGCCCCGTGGCGTCACAGCGTCAGAGGTTGCGCGGTCGGCAGTGGGAAGGCCGACTGCCCGAGCCGCCACGCCGGACGGTCGTCGGCCTTCCGGCTCCCGGAAGGAGCCGGTCGGACACACCGCCTGGAGGAGAATCTTCATGACCAATCCCGTCGTAGCGATCGCCTACCACTCCGGTTACGGCCACACCACCGTCCTTGCCGAGGCCGTACGTGACGGCGTGGTCAGGGCCGGTGGCGTCGTCCACCTGATCAAGGTCGACGAGATCACCGACGAGCAGTGGGCGCTGCTCGACGCCTCCGACGCGATCGTCTTCGGTTCGCCGACCTACATGGGCACGGCTTCCGGTGCCTTCCACCAGTTCGCCGAGGCCACCTCCAAGCGCTGGTTCGTCCACTCGTGGAAGGACAAGCTCGCCGCCGGGTTCAGCAACTCCGGCGCCAAGAGCGGCGACAAGCTCCACACACTCCAGTACTTCACCGTCCTGGCGGCCCAGCACGGCATGACCTGGGTCAACCTCGGCCTGCACCCGGGCTGGAACAGCTCCACCGCCTCCGAGAACGACCTCAACCGGCTCGGTTTCTACCTCGGCGCGGGCGCTCAGACCCACACCGACCACGGTCCCGAGGAAGTCCACAAGGCCGACATAGCCACCGCTGAGCACCTCGGCCGCCGCATCGCCGAGCAGGCCCGCATCCACGCCGCCGGACGAGCGGCTGTCGGCGTCTGAGCCCAGGCTCAACCCGCGGCGGCGCGCTGTCCGGGCCGTGAACGCACGCAGCGGTGCGTTCACGGCCCGTGACGGCGGCCGTGCGGCCGGGGCTCGCCGGTGCGGGGTGTCAGCGAGGGAGAGCGGATTCCAGTGCCCGCTGCAGGAGGGCCTCGGATTCCGCCAGGAAACACTGTGCGTGTTCCGCGTCGAAGCCTCGTGACGGCCGGATCGGCGTGCCCTTGGCCCCGAACATGTAACCGTTGCGGCCTTCCAGGTCAGGTGTGAACAGCACAGGCAGCGTCCGCCGGGCGTAGGTGTCCGGTGACTGCGCGAGGATGCCGATCAGGGTCTCGGTCAGCCGGTGGGCCGCGCTGCCCTCGCCGAGTACGTTGGCCCGGATGCCGGACCTGACCACGCCTGGTGCCAACCCGAAGTACGCGGGGCCCGGGAAGCGGCGCTCGCCTGCCACAACGAGGGCTTCATTTCCGGCAAGAGTGTTGCCGTGCGCCTTCATGGTCTTGTAGCCGCGCTCGGAGTTGAGGTCGGCGACCGTTCCGAGTTCACCCCAGCCCGGCGAGCCCATGACGAAGACGCGAGGCCGGAACGACCGGTCGGGCCGGGAGGTGCCGAGGCGGCTCGCGAGTTCCCGCAGGATGGCCAGGCGGCTGAGGAAACTGACGGCCAAGTCCCGCTCCACGCCTTCGGGAGTCTCCTCACGAGTCCTGGCGGCGAAGGTCCCCGTGGTGAACAACAGGACGTCGCAGTCCCCGACTTGCAGTTCGCGCCCCACTTCCACGGCCTCCCGCATGGAGGACAGGTCGGCCTGAACGAACGACAGCCGCGCCGAGGGGGTCTCCCGGAGCGTGCGGCCGACCACGGTGACCCGTACACCTTGGGCGACGGCCTGAGCGGCGACGGCGCGTCCCAGCCCGTTCGTTCCACCGATCACCGTCAATCGCCGGCCGGTGAGGTCGAGCCCCCCGGCCGGACGGTGTCGCAGACGAAGAGTGCTGTCTCGTCTGGGCGGCCTCATCCTCCCGCGTCGGGTCCCGGCCGCTGACTCTCGTTCCGGTGCGTACACGTGCATCCTTTGCGACGAACGGTTGTCGGCCGTCCGGAGTCGTGATCGACGCCCTGGACGTGCCGTGGACGTGCCTCTGAACGAGCAGGCGGTAACGCTGAGGAGCCTGCCAGTAACGGGGGGTTCGGGGCATCGGGAAAATACCCCATGCCGCACCGCGGGGCACTGCCGTGCCGTCAGTCGGCGGGTCGTGTCTCCGGAAGGGCGAGATCGACCAGGACGCGGGCGGCCTCAAGGGCGTCGTGGCGCGGCTGGGGGCTGTCGAGGGAGGTCGACAGCGCGGTGGCACCCTCGAGGAGAACGACCAGGTGGCGGCCCAGTTGCTCCGGAGCGGCGGCACCGGCGCGGGCGGCGATCTCGGTGAGCTGGCGGGCGATGCCCTGCTTGTTGTGCTGGACCAGTTCCCGCACGTCGGGCATGCTCCCCGCGGCTTCGACGGCGGCGTTGTGGAGCGGGCAGCCACGGGTGCTCACGGTTCCCGCAGAGCCCTGGGCCGCGTCGGCGACCATGGTGAACAGGGCCAGCAACTGGTCCTTGGGGGTGAGCCCCTCCCGGGTCAGGTGCTGTTCGATCCGTTGCGCCAGCCCGGTCTCGTAGTCGCGCAGGTACTCCTCCACCAGCGCTGTCTTGGTGGGAAAGTGCTGGTAGAAGGTGCGCGTGGAGACCTCGGCGGTCTCCACCAGGCGTGCGACGCCGGTGGCGTGGATGCCCTCTTCGTAGAACAGCTTCGCGGCCGCCCGCAGGATGCGCTCACGTGCGCCCCGGCCGCCGCGGCGCCGGGTTCCGGACGCGCTGTTCTCGGTCTCCACGGACTGAAGTATAGCAGTCGCTTTACTTCGCAGTCCGGCCGTATTAGCGTCGAGGAAAGCGATCGCTTTACCTGGCTCGGTGGTGTCTCACCATGCGGTGCCACCGCCGTGCCGGGCCGGCGCTCGCCCCACCACGTTCAGACATTGCGGAAGGCCACGACGATGCGAGCTGTCCAGTACGACCGGTTCGGTGACTACGACGTGTTGCACCTGGCCGAGGTCCCCAGGCCCGTGCCCCGGGACGGGCAGGTGCTGGTCCGGCTGGCGATGGCCGGCATCCACCCGCTGGACAACACCGTGCGCTGGGGCAAGCTGCCGCCCGGCGCGGTCAAGCCCTTCCCTGTCACGCCGGGGAGCATCGGCGTGGGAACGGTCGAGGAGCCCGGCGCCCTCGGCCCGGCGGCCGGTACCCGGGTGATGATCAGCGGTGGCCGCTACGGCATGGACGCCGACGGCACCTGGGCCGACTACATCGTGACCGAGCCCGCTCACCTGCTGACCGTTCCCGACGGAATCGACGACACCGGCGCGGTGGCGCTGTCCGCGGGCGCCGGCTACCTCACCGCCTACCTCGCACTCACCGAACTGGCCGGGTTCCAGCCGGGTAACACCGTGCTCGCCCCCGGGAGCGGCGGCGCGGTCGGTCAGGGCGGCGTCGAGATCGCCAGGCGGCTCGGCGCGTCCCTCGCGATCACCACCGCCACCACCACGGCCAAGGCCGAGCTGAGCCGGGCCGCGGGATACGAGGTCGTCGACCTCACCCGCGAGTCGCTGCGTGACGGTGTCGCGCGGCTCACCGGCGGCAAGGGCGTCGACGTCGTCCTCGACGGCGTGGCCGGACCGATCACCGGCCAGGCACTCGGCGCGCTCGCCAGGGGCGGAACCTTGATCAGCATCGGCTACTCGGGCGGAATGCAGGCCGACATCAACGTCACCGACCTGATCTGGAAGGCCGCCCATGTGCGCGGCTTCCAGTTCGCGATGTTCACCCAGGAGCAGATCAACGCGGCCAACGTGAAACTGCTGGACATGGTCGCCCGCAAGGAGATCAATCCCCTTGTCGACCGCGTCTTCCCCCTGGAGCAGGCCGCCGAGGCCCAGCGCCACCTCATCGAGGGAGGACCCTTCGGCCGGGTACTCCTCGGCATGTGAGGCCCGCGACACCTCGCGAGCGGCGCGGACGCGGAAGCCCCCCTGTGTTGCCAGAGGTGAAGGCGATAGGCTCTTACATCCGCCGTCCGCGGAAGCAAGGAGGAGGACGAGATGACCACAGCGGTCCGATGGCCCGCCTCCGCCCGCTACGAGGACGCGGAGAGCAACGCTCCGGGCGGTCTGGGATTCGTCCAGGACCTGCTGAACACGGCGAGCCTGGGCAAGCCGCGCCAGGCGGACCTGCTGGATTCTGTCGAGTCGGCGCGGCAGTGGCTCGACTCGTCCTTCGCCGTCCTCCACCAGGTCGACCCCGGTGCCCCCGCGGCGCCGGACGACCTGGACGCCGACGGCCTCCGGCACGTCCTGTCGCTGCGCGACGACCTGCGTACGGTGCTGTCCGCCCATCCCCCCGAGGGGCCGCCCTCGGGGGCCGTCGCCGTCTCCGTCCCCTCCATCGAGACGACGGCCGCCGTCACTTTGGGCGCGGGAGGCGCGCGGCTGCGTCCGCAGGGGGCCGGTGTCGAGGCCGTGCGCTCGTACACCTTGATCCAATTGGTGGCCGCCTCCTACGGCGGGACGCTGCGCCGGCTGAAGGTGTGCGCCAACCCCCGCTGCCGCGGCGCGTTCTACGACCGTTCCAAGAACTGCTCACGGGTCTGGCACGATGTGTCGACCTGCGGCAACACCCAGAACGTGCGGGCCTATCGGGCCCGTCTGAAGGAGCGCGGGCTGTCCTCGGCGCAGTGAGCCGCCGAGGCGGCCCGGCACTCACCGCGTGGGGAAGAGCGTGACGGCCGCACCCCACAGCGCGCCGGAGTTGATGCGGTCCGGGTGCAGCGCGAGCATCGCGTCGAAGAACTCCTGGGCGCCGCCCGCCTCCGGGAGCAGCCGGCGCGCGTCCTGAAGGTATCGGCGGGTCTCCGCGATCTGCCGGGGCGCGTCCGGCGACCGAGGGTCCTTGTGGCCGGCCACCACGGCGCGGGGGGCGAGGCGTTCGGCGGTGTCGAGGGCGGCCAGCCAGCTGTCGATGCCGGCGAGCCCGCCGGACTCGGTGAGATACGGGTGGACGCCGTTGTAGACGGCGTCGCCGGCCAGGAGCAGACCGAGATCCGGCACGTGCAGCATGGTCGTCGCGTCGGTGTCGGTGTGGCCGACCTCGATCGGCACCAGGCGGTGGCCCTCCAGTTCGAAGCCTTCCGCGCCGACAGGGATCGCGTCCACCATCCCCTGCGGGATCTGCCCGGGGAACACCAGGTCCCAGAACGACTTCCGGAACGCCGGCGCCGCCTGCGCGGCCATGAGGGCGATGGTGCCGGGCGTCGCCTGCACCTCGGTGTCCGGGAAGCGGTCCACGAGGGGGATGGCCCCGAACCAGTGGTCCCCGTGCCCATGGGTCACGTAGATCGCCGCCAGCCGCTTGCCCGACGCCGCGATCCAGTCGCCGACGGCCGCGGCCTGCTCGCTCGTCATGGGCGGGTCGACGAGCACCGCTTCACGCTCGCCGCTGATCAGCGTGGAGGAGATCGGGGACCACATCCGGCGACTGCCGTCGGGAAGCGGACCGCGCCCCGACTGGGGGATCTGCGGCGCGACCGACACCTCATAGGACAGAGCCTTGTTCATACTTCCTCTCCTCCTGACGTCATAAGCATTCGCACTTTGATTATGTCGAAGTCCGGCGGATCGGTCGTGGCGGGAGCTCGGGGATGCTGATCGATGCTTGATCTACATCGGTGATTAGGTCACTGGTGAAGGTGTGGTCTACTTTGGAAACCAGACATTCATCAAGGCTAGGAATTCTCGATGTCCCAGTACGTCCCCCCTCGGCCGCGCGTCGCAGTCGCTTACCACTCCGGCTACGGCCACACCGCCGTCCTCGCCGAGGCGGTCCGGCGCGGTGCCGAGAAGGCCGGTGCGCAGGTCTCGTTCGTCGCGGTGGACACCATCACCGACGAGCAGTGGAGCGAACTCGACGCCGCCGATGCCGTGATCTTCGGATCGCCCACCTACATGGGCGGCGCGTCCGCCGAGTTCCACAAGTTCGCGGAGGCCACCGGCAAGCGGTTCGTCGCCGGCGACTGGGCCGACAAGATCGCCGCCGGCTTCACCAACTCGGGCTCCAAGAGCGGCGACAAGCTGAACACGCTCACCTTCCTCGCCGCCTTCGCGGCGCAGCACCGCATGATCTGGGTGACCCTGGGCCTCGCCCCCGGCTGGAACGCCCTGGAGGCCGACGAGCACGACCTCAACCGGCTCGGCTTCTGGATCGGCGCGGGCGCGTCGACCCCGCTGGACGGTGGACCCGACGCGGTCCACGGCTCGGACATCGCCACCGCGGAACACCTCGGCGCACGCGTCGCGGGGCAGGTCGCGGCGTTCGTCGCGGGCCGCGCCGTTCTGGCCGGTTCGGCCGGCGTCAACGCCTGACGACCGCCGCCCGGCGCGGCGGAGACGGCCGTCGCCCGTGCCTTTCCGAGAATCGAGAGCAGGATCATGACGACGTTCACCCAGAAGCAGGACTACGAGGCGGCCGCGTCCGCCGTGTGGGACCTCATCGGGGACTTCTATGCCGTGGACCGGTGGATGCCCGGCGTGGCCGCCACCGTCAGGGACGACGGGCGCCGCACACGCACCGTCACCCTGGACGACGGAGCCACGCTCGTGGAAAGGCTGCTGGAGGAGGGGCAGCGGTTCCACCACTACCGCTTCGATGACCCCGGTCCGGTTCCCGTCCGCGACTTCAAAGCCCGCATCACGGTCGTCGAGACCGGTCCTGGACGGTCGGCGATCGAATGGACGGCCTCCTTCGACCCCGCGCCGGGCGTCCCCGAGGATGCCGCGCAGGCGGCCATGAGCGGCTTCTACCAGGCCTGCCTGGACCGGGTCTTCGTCCTCCTCGGTGCCTGAGGGGGGGGCGGTGAGGTCCCTGCCCGCCCGATGTGACGCGCCGTCCGGGAATCGCCCCGGACGGCGCGTCCGGCGTTTCCGGGCCTGTCGGGCGATTTCCGTCCGTCACCTGTTTGACAGGTGGCGCACGACACTGCAAAGATCGCATCACCGCCTGAACGGGTGACGCTCAGGCTCCTCCCGGCGACAAGATGGAGACAGATCATGGCGATCAACTACACCGCTGTTGTGAACGTGACCGGCGAGGGCCGCAACGGCGGCCGTGTCCAGTCCGACGACGGCCTCCTGCAGAGCACCCTGTCCCTCCCGAAGGAGCTGGGCGGGGCCGGTGACGCCACCAACCCCGAGCAGCTCTTCGCCGCCGGCTGGGGCTCCTGCTTCCTCGGCGCTCTCCGCCTTGTGGCCGCACAGCGCAAGATCAAGCTGACCAGCACCGCCATCACCACCGAGATCACCCTCGCCCAGGACGACGCCGGCGCGTTCGGTCTCGCCGCCGTGCTCAACCTCGAAATCGGCGGTGTCGACCAGGAGACCGCCACCGCCCTCGCCGAGGGTGCCCACCAGACCTGCCCCTACTCCAAGGCCACCCGCGGCAACATCCCCGTCACCATCCACGCCACCGCGGTCTGACCCGCCCGCACCGAGCAGCCGGCCGTCGGCCGAGAGCAATCGCCTTCCAGGAAAGGGACACCCACATGTCAGTCGCGCGTTTCCATCTCGTCTCCTCGCTCAGCCCCGCCGACGCGATGGCGGTGCTGACGGACTTCGGCCCCTCGCGCGCCGAGAACTGGCCGACGATCGACGCCGTCACGATCCACGCCATCGGCGACACGTGGGCCGAAGTGACCGAAGGAACCACTTCCGCGTGGGAACGCGCGCGCTACGAGTGGGACGCCGCAAGAGGAAGAGTCACCATCACCACGCACGAGTCGAAGGTCTTCGGGCCCGGCGGCGGATGGGTCTTCCAGCTGACCCCGGAAGGTGACGGCACACGGGTCGACGTCGAACTCACCCGCGAACCCGGCACACTCAAGGGCAAGTTGCTCGCCGGGCTGCTCCCGCTCGCCGCCTCGTCCCTGCGCAAGTCCTACCGGCAACCGCTGAAGGCCGAGTGATCAGCTGTGCGGGACGACCACGATCTGATGGTCGTCCTCATAGATGATGCGCCCCGGGCGTGACGACTCGAGTCGCTCGCACGCCACCGCGTGCCTCGCGAGGAGTTCCAGGTAGCCGGTCGCACGGTCGAGCAGTTCTCCTGCCGTGTGTTTGAACCAGGCAGCCGCTCCGGGGTTGATCGCCCGGTCGTACACGGTGGGGTCCACGGTGCTCGGATCCGTGAAGTTGGCTTCGTACCAGGCGTTGTTCTCCCGCCAGAACCGGTGGTCCTCCGCGCTGAGGACGCCGCTGCGCCCCAGGCCGTTCGCCAGGGCGAAGAGTCCCGGATATCGGCCGCGCGCGTTCGGCACCGTCGCCTGGAACCTCACGTAAACGGTCTCGTCGGTCATGGCTCGGCCTCCCGGGCTCCGTCCCTCGGCGGGGCAGGCTGCCACGCGCCGTGCCGGCGCGCAAGGCGGGGCGCCGGGGGAGCGGGCCGGCGGGCCGGGACGACGTCGGCGCGGACGTCCGGGAGGGCCCGCGCCCGGCGCGCGCGAGCGGGACCCCCGTGCCACGATGAGCGGGAACGACGCCTTGCGTGCCGCACCCCTCACACACCGGACGGGCGATGAACTCCATGCGGGTGGCCCAGGTCTCCGAACCGGGCGGACCATTCGAAATCGTCGAGCGCGAACTCCCGGAGTCCGGCCCCGGCCACGTCCGGATCGCCGTCGAGGCGTCGGGCGTCTGCCACTCCGACGCCGGTTTCGTCCACAACGCCTACCCCGGCGTCTCCTTCCCGCTCGTCGCGGGCCACGAGGTGGCCGGGCGCATCGACGCCCTCGGTGAGGGCGTGCGGCACTGGGCGGTCGGCGACCGTGTGGAGGTCGGCTGGTTCGGCGGTCACTGCGGACACTGCGTGCCGTGCCGCGAGGGCGACTTCATCGACTGCCGGAATCTCCAGGTGCCCGGCTGGGCCTACGACGGTGGCTACGCCACCCACATGGTGGCGCCGGTCAACGCGCTGGCCCGGATCCCCGAGGGCCTGACGGCCGTCGACGCCGCGCCGCTCGGCTGCGCGGGCGTCACCACGTACAACGCCTTCAGGAAGAGCATCGCCCGGCCCGGCGACGTGGTCGCCGTGATCGGCATCGGCGGGCTGGGCCATCTGGCGATCCAGTACGCGGCGAAGTCGGGCTTCGAGACCGTGGCCGTCGCGCGTGGCAAGGACAAGCGGGACCTGGCCGTGGAACTCGGCGCGCACCACTACATCGACAGCTCCTCCACCGACACGGCCAAGGCCCTGCAGGCGCTCGGCGGTGCGACGGTCGTTCTCGCCACGGCCTCCAACTCGCAGGCGATGGCGGCGGGAGTCGACGGGCTCCGGCCCGGCGGGGAGCTGATCGTCATCGGTATCGCCCCCGAACCGATGCCGATCACCCCGGCCCAGCTGATCCTGACGTCCCGTTCGGTCGTCGGGCACCCTTCCGGCACCTCGCGCGACGTCGAGCACGCCATGAACTTCAGCGCGCTCGCCGGGGTCCGCCCGATGACCGAGACGGTGCCGCTGGAGGAGGTCAACGAGGCGTTCGGACGCATGATGTCCGGTGCCGCGCGCTTCCGCATGGTCATCGTCCCCTGAGCCGCCCCGCCGCCCGCCCGGGCGGCGCCGCCGTCAGCTGTACGGCCGGTCGGGAGCGCCCTCGACCTGGTGGATTCCCTGAGCGTCGTCCATCCAGCTCGGCCGGGTGCGCAGGAATGACAGGTCCTCGCCCGACGGGTTCGCGCTGTCCCGGAGCCGTTCGCCCTCCGTGGCGGTGAGCCGGCTGTACCAGCTCGTCAGGTCGTCGTTCCCGCCCGCCCAGTCGGCGTACTCGTGGAAACGGTGGAACCAGAAGGCCCGGCAGGCCGTGCACCGCAGCAAGGTTTCCTGGTCGTGCGTTGACTGATGCAGCGTCAGCACCCAGTCGAGCCCGGGTTCGGCGCAGCAGTCGATATAGCTCGGGGTCGCCATGGTGCCGATCCTCGCACTCATGCGGCCCGGCGTGCCGTGCCGTGCTCGGGTGGTCCCGACGCCGTGGAGCGCGTGTTTCTCCGGCCAACTTGCGTTTATTTCCGGGGCGATTGAACGCCAGTGGGGTCGTCTGCGTATGAGGCGGTGGCTTGCTGTGTCAGGCCGTCATCATCGGGCGCAGGAGGATTTCCTTGGGACGCAACACGCGCAGACGCGCTACCGGTACGCGGAGCGGCACTTTCGTGGCCGTCGCCCTGATGCTGGGAGGCGGGGTACTGGTCACGGCGAATGTCTTCGCCTCCGCGACCGAGGGAGACGCGACCGGCGCTCCGGACACGCAAGCGGCCTCTCCGGGGTGGCAGGCCGTCACGGTCGACTGCCCGGACGTGGGCAATGCGCTGACCTCCGTGCCGGAGGGTGCGAAGGAGAGCGTCGACAAGGAACTCGCCGCTCTGGACGGGCAGATCGCCGAGGCCTACCAGCGGCTGAAGGAATCGTCGGCGGCCCAGCAGCAGGACCCCGCCTTCACCGACAACGCCATCCTGGGCCCGCTGAAGGACAAGCGGGCCGCGACGATCGCGCGGATCCTGGAGGCCATCGACCGGGAGGGGGACCGCCCCCAGGGCGTCGACGGCCTCGCGGAGTGCAGCCTGCGCGCCGCGGAGGGCCAGAGCCCGCCGGCCGACGGGCAGTCGGCCGCGCCGACCGCACCGGCCGGCGGCCAGAACAGCCAAGGGGCCCCGGGGCAGGGCGGCCAGGGCGGTGGCGGCCAGGGCGGCAACGGCCCGGTCGCGGCGGACTTCGCCGACATCATGAGCGTGCCGTCGGACGCCCCGCGCACCCCGCGGCCGTCGGACGCCTCGCCGGGCACGTTCGTGACCGCCTGCGGAGTGAACGCGGGCGGCCTGTTCAACTCCGACAACATCATCGTGGCGCCCGGGGTGACCAACGGCGCCCACCACTTCCACGACTACGTCGGCAACCAGGCCAACAACGGCCTCGCCACCATCGACGACCTGGCGAAGGCCGACAGCAGCTGCCAGGACAAGGGCGACAAGTCCTCGTACTACTGGCCCGTGCTGCGCCTGCAGAACGGCACCAAGGAACGGGACGCCGACGCCCCGGGCGGTGGCACCGAGGGCAACGCGGGTCAGATCGTCACGCCCAAGCAGGTCACGCTCACCTTCGTGGGCAACCCGCTCACCAAGGTCACGCCCATGCCGCGCCTGCTGCGCATCATCACCGGTGACGCCAAGGCGTTCGTCAACGGCCCCGCGAACGCCAACGCGTCGTGGAGCTGCACGGGTCTCGAGGACCGGCAGCTGAAGGACAAGTACCCGCTGTGCCCCAGCGGCAGTGACGTGGTGCGGACCTTCAGGTTCCAGAGCTGCTGGGACGGACGGAACGTCGACAGCGCCAACCACCGTACGCATGTGGCGTTCGCCGACCCCGCGGGCAACTGCCCCCAGGGATTCGTCGCCATCCCGCAACTGGTCCAGCGCATCGTCTACGACGTCGACGCGCCGAGCCTGGCGGACGGCGGGCGCACGGTCCCGTTGTTCGCGGTGGACTCGTTCCCGGAGAATCTGCACAAGCCGGTCACGGACCACGGCGACTTCATCAACATCTTCGACGAGAAGCTGATGCGAGAAGCGGCCGACTGCATCAACGAGGGCCGCACCTGCGGCGCCGGCGGGCAGCCCTCGGAAGAGCCTTCGGACGAGCCGACGGACCAGCCCACGGCGTCGCAGGAGCCCTCGGACCAGCCGACGGAGCAGCCGACAGAGCAGCCGACGGCGTCGGACGCGCCGACGGACGCCCCCGGTGACGCGACCGGCGGTGACGGCGGCCAGGAACCCGGCGACCCCGGGGACGACGGCCAGGGCGCCGAGCCCTCGGCGGGCGCTCCGGAGGACGGGCAGCCCGGGGACGACGCACCCGCCGTCCCGGGCACCGTGACGCCCAAGGCCGATCCGACGCCGCAGCCGGCGACCCAGGGCGCGACGGACGACCCGGCAGCCGTGGTCCCCGAGGAGCACCACCACGACCACCAGTCGGGCGCGGGCACGGCCGAGGAGACTCCCGCCGCCGTGGTGGCCCCGAGCCCGGCCGGGCAGGCGGGCCAACAGGAGATCGGCGGCGGGCTGGCCGACACCGGCGCCAACCTGTGGCCCGCCGCGCTCGGAGCAGTACTCGCGATCGCGGGATTCGTCCTGCTGCGCAGCGTCAAGCGCGGTTCCCGGTAACGGCGCACTCGAGAGCCACGGGCAGGATCCCCCTGGCGGCCGGCACATCGCCCGGCCGTCAGGGGGACCGCCGCGTCAGCCCCGGCAGCCCCGCGCGGACGACCTCCGGCGCGGGCGTGGCCCGCGGTGCCGGTCCGGCCTGCGCGGGGATCACCGCCGCCGGCTGCGTGCGGCGCCCGCTGAGCAGCAGGCCGGTCAGCGCGACGAGGGCGAGCAGGACGACGGCGGTGCCGTATTCGCGGACGGTCTGCAGGAGGCCGCCGCCGTGCACGATCAGCTCGCCCGCGATGACGGCGGGAACCCCGAGTCCCAGATAGGACACCACGTACAGCAGGGACAGGACACCGGCCCGCTCATGCGGTGCGGTGTGCGGGACGACCATCCGCAGGCCGCCCTGGAAGCCGCTGCCGAAGCCGAAACCGGCGATGGCGGTGCCGACGAAGAACCCGGTCGCGGCGGGCGTGCCGCCGGTGCCGGAGCCGAGGGACACCAGGGTGATCGCCAGGCCGGCGACCAGTGCTCCGATGCCGAGGAACATCATCGTGCGGGTGGCGGCCGCACGCAGCGCCAGGACGGCCAGGCCCGCGGAACCGGCCAGCACGAACAGCGGCAGCCCGCCCCACACCACGGAGGTGGAGTGCACCAGGGACCGTATGACGGCCGGGCCCAGCGCGCCGTAGAAGCCGGTGAGCGACCACACCGCGAACAGCACGGGGGCGGCGATCGCCACCGGGGTACGGGCGGCCTTGGGCAGCCTGATCTCGGGGACCAGGGCGGCTCGCGCGCCCGGTGTGCGGCTCGCCGTCTCGCGCAGCGCGAGCACGCCGAGGGCCTGCAACGCGAACACGCCCAGCAGGACGAGGTACACGAGGTGCGTGGGGGCGGGCAGGTACTGCACGATCAGCCCGGACAGCAGGGCCCCGCCGGCGGTGCCCACCGCGGGCGCGAAAGAGTTGAGGAAGCCGCCCCGGTTCCGGTCGATGTCGAGCATCCCGGCGCCGATCGCGCCCAGCGCCGCGCCGGTGCCCACGCCCTGGACGGCACGGGCGGCCAGCAGTGCGCCCACCCCGCCGGCGGTGGCGAAGACCGTCATCGCCACGACCTGCGCGGCCAGTGCCGCCAGCAGGACCGGCCGGCGGCCGATGTGGTCGGAGATCCTGCCGAAGACCAGGAGCGAGACCAGCACGGCGAGCGCGTACACCCCGAAGACGACGGTCGTGGTGATCGGCGAGAAGCCCCAGTGCCGCTGGTAGACGGCGTAGAGCGGGGTGGGGGCGCTGGACGCGGCCAGCAGCGACACGACGATCGAGGCGAGCAGGGCGAGGGACGCGAGCGGTCCCGGGCCGTGTCGCCGGGGCTTGTGGGCGGCGTGACGCGCGGTGGTTGCGTGGCTCATGGTGTGGGGGTGCTCTCCTGGCTGGTGGGGCGTCTGCCAAGGCAGGCAGCGGCGTGCTGTTCGGGCCGGAGCCCGTTCAGGACCGGGACGGCCTGGATGATGTGAATCATCCGAATTTCAGGATGATGGCAGTCATCCTCAAAGTCAAAGGGGCACCTCGGTCGGCGCTGCGCCCTTCCGCCAGACGAAGACTTCGGTGCCCGGTCGGCGTTCGCTGAACCGGCCCGAGTCGGAGGCCTCCCGCAACAGCCGTCGCAGGTCGTTCTCGAAGTCGTCCCGGCTCGGGCCGAACAGGTGCGGCGCGGAGTACGACATGGAGAAGACCCACGCGACGACGTCGTCGCGGGTGCGTTCCAGTGCCTGCCCGCCGAGGACGAGGTGGCGCCGCGGTCCCGAGAATCCCGCGCGGGTGAGGACCGCGGCCTCGTCGCCGGGCGTTCCCTGTGGGAGCGTCCCCCGGCCCGCGCGCCGGACCGGACCGAGGTAGTGCCTGACCAGTTCGCCGACGGCCGCGTAGGGCACGGCCGGATAGGGGAGGCCGTCGATCGGCCAGGACTCGGTTTTCGCGTCGGAGACGTGCGCCAGCACCCCGCCGGGCCGGAGCATGTCCCGGATGGTCACCGCCACCAGGACCCGGTCCATCCAGTGGAAGGACCGGCCGAAGGTCGCGACGGTGAACGTGCCCAGTCCCGCGGGCAGTTCCTCGGCCCGGGCCCGTATCCACAGCGTCCTGTCACTCACTCCGAGTCCGGCGGCACCGCGCTCGGCCTCGGCGATCATCCCGGGGTCCGGGTCGACGCCGACGGTCTCGCCGAAGAGATGCGCCAGGCTCAGGGCGAGAGTGCCCGGTCCGCACCCCACGTCGATGAGGCGCCCGTCTCCGCCGGGCGTGAGCACCTCCGCAAGCGTGTCCACCAGCCCGGGAGCGTACGGAAGCCGCCCGCGGCGGTAGTAGGGGGCGGCGCCCGAGAACAGCGTCTCGTCCCACTCCCAGCCGGCCGGTGTCACGTTCGTCCACCGCCTTCACCGCGCTCCGGAACAGCTCAGCTCTCGATGATTGCACTGGCTTGCCCGTTGTCACGGTTCGTGCGGTCCGGGATCAGCGGTACATCCGCGCCCCGCCGCTCTTGCCCTGCGCGCCGAGTTCCAGCACTCCGCCGTCGTCCGGCAGCACGTACACGGTGCCCGTGTGGAGGGCGTCGGAGCCGACGACCCCGGACGGCAAGGTCGCGACGGGCGTGACGTGGCCCGTGCGCGGTTCCAGCCGGACCAGTTGCGGGGATCCGGAGGAGGACACCGCGTACACGGAGTCGTCCCCCGCCACCGCGGTGGCGAGCGCGGCCGAGGGCAGGGTCCAGAGCCTGGCGCCGGTGGTGACGTCGAACGCGTCGACCTCCAGGTGGTCCGCGGCCAGCGCCGGGGTGACCAGGACGTCTCCGGCGAGCCGGGCGGAGTGGTCGGCGTCCGTGTCGTTCCCGGGAAGCGTCTGGGAGTTGCCCACGGCCAGCTTGCGGCTGCCACCCGACGCGGTGAAGACCCGCGTGCTGTCCTCGTCCGGCGTGTGCAGGGAAGCGATGAGCGGGGAGCCGGAGAAGGCGTGGAGCACATCGGTGTGCGTGCGCTGGGGGAGGGCCCAGAGCAGTTTTCCGGTCTTGCCGTCGTAGGCGCGGAGGGTGAACTTGTCGGTGCGGTCGGCGCAGTAGTCGTCCACGACCACGACGCCGGCGCTGCCCGAGGCGCGGACATTGCAGTAGTGGCCCCGGGCGCGGTAGCCCCAGACGGGGCGACCGGTGCGGACGTCGAGGCCGCCGAGGAAGTTCCCGCTCACTATCGTGGCGACCTCGCCCTGGAGATACGTCTGGGCGGCGGTCGGCGTGCGGTGCCCCCGGTCGACCAGCGGGCTGCTCCACAGGATCCGGCCGGTGGCCGCGTCGATGCCCGCAAGTGAGGTGCAGGAGTTGCCGTCCGTGCCGAACGCGATCGTCCCGATCCCGTCCGTGGAGATCGTGGGTGACATGGCGCAGGGCACGGTGGCCGCCGGCTCGGGAAGGGCCGCCTTCCACGCCTGGCTGCCGTCGGACAGGTGGTAGGCCCGGACGCCGCCGTGGGTGCTCGCCCGGATCAGCAGTTTCCGGGTGACCCAGCTCCCGATCAAGGTGTCGTCGGCGGCCGGCGCGGACACCTGCCACACCTGGGTGAGCTGCCGGGACGCGACAGGGGGAGCGTCCTTGCGTTCCAGCGCGACGGCGGTGGCGCCGCCGGCCACGAGGACGGCGAGCGTGAGGGCGACGCCGGCCACGCGCCTGCCCTTGCGGGGCCCGCGCGCCGGCTGGGTGCGTACGGGCACGGGCAGGGGCGCTGCCTGTTGGACCGGGACCGGGGCCGAGACCGAGACCGGGGCCGGGGCGGCCGCGGACCGCGGGGCGACGGCCCCGGGGGAGGGCTGCGCCCATTCGGGGACCTGCGCCCACTCGTCCGCCCGAGCCCCGGAGCCGCCGGTCCATGCCGGGAACGGTTCGCGGGCGTCCGGCGCGGGCTCCGGGTCGGGCCAGGGGTGTTCCGGAATGTGCGGGACGGTGTTCGCCACGCCTTCTGCGTACGTATCCCCTGACACGTGGCGGGAGTTGCCGGACCGCGGTTCGGCGGACCAGGCCGGCCATGCCTGCCATGGCTCGGGCTGGGGCTCGCCCTGTCCGGGCGGCCGGGAACCCCGGCCCGGGTATTCGCGCGGAACGCCCTGTCCCGGCGGCCCATCCGTCGTCATCCGCGTACTTCCGCTCTGCTCGGTCCTCGCGCCGGGCCTCGGCTGCCCGGACGCGTCATCGCGGAGGCGTGCCGGTCGCGCGTTCGCCCGACCGGTCCGCCTCTTGGCTCAGTCGTCCTTGAGTGGGTGGCCGAAGCCGGCGCGCTCCGACTCGACGCGGAAGGCGGCCTGGGCGCCCACCGATGTGTCGATCCGCCAGTCCATCGGGAGGGAACTGCCGGGCCAGTTCTTGCGCTGGTCGTACCAGACCAGTCCGATGACGTCCGCTTTCGCGGCTTCCACGAACAGGTCGCGGATCTGGGCCTCTTTGCGGCCGCTCTCGGCCACACCGGTCTCCGTGATCAGCACGGGACGGTCCGAGAAGCGCGCGATCTCGCGGAGCGTCGGCGTGAACAGGCTGGAGAACGCGGTGCCGTCGACCGGCCCGTAGTAGCCGATGAGGCCGGCCCAGTCGACGTAGGCGTCACCCGGGTAGTACGGGCGAAGTCGCGTCGGGGAGCCCGAGTCCACCACATGCGGGCTCCACACCCAGATCACGTTCTCCGCGCCGGCCTTCCGGACGACGTCGTGGATGTGCCGCCAGGCCGCGACGAAGTCGGCGGCGGTGGCGTGGCCGGGCCCCCAGGAGTTCCAGGGGCTGTTCATCTCACCGGCGAAGGACAGGGCGAGCGGGCCGTCGTAGGCGGCGATCTGGCGGGCGAAGCGGCGGAGGTAGGCGTCGTCCGCGCCCTGGGCGATATCGGCCAGGGGGGTGTCCGAGGGGGTCAACTCCAGCATCGGGAGCTGTCCGTGCTGCCACAGGAAGGCGTTGCCCTCGGTGTCGAAGTCCTCGCCCCAGGAACCGTAGTACTCGCGGATGTCGGGGGCGCGCCCGGCCTGCCGCGTGAATGTGGTGACGATGCCGTACTGCCAGGGGGACTTGTCGTCGACGACCCCCAGCATGCGGCCGGTCGGATGGTGCCGCAGGGACGAGACGTCGAAGCGCGTCGCCCGGGCGCTGGGGGACGCTCCGCCGGCGGCCTGTCCTTCGCACGCGCACGCGAGGACCGAGACGCCGACCGCGAGCGCCACGGCGGTCACCAGACGGCCGAAGCGGTGAGGGCTGGGCATACGAGGCGATCCGATCCGGCAGGCGGCAATGGGCTTGACCTCCGGGAGTGTAGGAGACGTGAGTAGGATCTACACACTTTCATCTCGGTGCGATCACATAGTTGGGCGAGGGATCCGGCAAATCGAACATATAGTCCGCTATTCGCCGGGTGGTTGGACTAGGTTCTGCATCGACCGATTCCGCGGCGACGCGTTCACCGAAAGCCCGAGGTCTCCCGTTGACCAGCACGCTCACCAAGGCCGAGACCTCGCCTGTCTTCGTGGACCGCACGGGGCGTCGCGGCCGGCGCCTGCGCGGCCTCGGCTGGCTGCTGGGCGTCGTCCTCGTCGGCTTCGTACTGGCCATGATCTCCGGCCTGGTCGGCACCCAGTCGCACGCGCCGGCCTTCTCGATCCCGTCCACCGCGGACACCGCGGAACCCGGCCAGTACGTCAACGCACCGCCCCCTGCCGCGCCGCTGGGAGCCACGCCCATGACCGGCGTCCCCACCGGCGTCCCCACCGGCGCTCCTGGTGAGGCGGCGACCCCCTCCGGGGCCCCCACCCCGACTCCGTGACAGCCACGACGTCCCGACCGCAGCACGCGACACACCAGGAAATCCATGTCACGCCACCAGCGCCAACGGCAGTCCCTTCTGCGGCCACGCCGGCTCGCCGCACCCCCGCTGCGCTTCTTCCTGCCGGTGACCGTTCTGGCGACGCTGCTGGCGCTGCTGGTGCTCCGCGGGATGGCCGGCAACGAGGTGTTCCACGACGAGCGCATCGCGGTCTCCGTCGACAAGGACGCGGTGCCCCGCAGCGTGCTGGTGGGCGGTCCGCTCGTCGACGCGCGCGGCGCCAGGAACGACAAGCCGGTCAGCTACTCGATCCCCGACAAGACCGTCGTGCTCAGTTTCGACGACGGCCCGTCCACCCAGTGGACACCCAGGATCCTCGCCGTGCTCAAGCAACACCACGTCCGTGCGGACTTCTTCGTCACCGGGTCGATGACCACCCACAACCCCGCGCTGATCCGCAAGATCGTGGCCGGCGGCCACGAGATCGGTCTGCACACCTTCACCCACCCCGACCTCGCGCTCCACTCCGGGACACGGCTCACCTGGGAGCTCGGTGAGACCCAGCTCGCCCTGGCGGGCGTCGCCGGAATCCACTCCACCCTCTTCCGCCCGCCCTACTCGTCCACCGCCGACGCGCTCGACGACTGGTCCTGGCCGGTGACCAAGGACGTCGGCGCGCACGGCTACCTGACGGCCTTCATCGACAAGGACACCGACGACTGGAAGCGTCCCGGTGTGAACGCCATCGTCAAGGCGGCCCTGCCGGACCTGGCCGGCCAGGGCGAGATGATCCTGCTGCACGATGCCGGCGGCGACCGGTCGCAGACGCTGGCCGCGCTCCCGATCATCATCGACAAACTCAAGGCCGAGGGATACCAGTTCAAGACCATCAGCGAGGCGCTGGGAACGGCCCCCGCGAACACCCCGGTCACCGGCTACGACCTGTGGGCCGGCAAGGCGTTCCTGTGGTGCACCGCCTTCTCGATGCGGGTGATGCCCTTCCTGGTCGTACTCCTCGCCGTCGTCGGGGTTCTGGTCTTCGCCCGCTTCGCGCTGATGCTGGTGCTCTCGCTCATCCACGTGCGGCGGACGCGGAAGCCCGGATTCTCCTGGGGACCGGCCGTGACCGAACGGGTGACCGTGATCGTCCCCGCGTACAACGAGCAGGAGTGCATCACCAACACCCTGCTCTCGCTGGCCAGAAGTGACCATCCGCTCGAGGTCATCGTCGTCGACGACGGGTCGACCGATGACACGGCGGCCATCGTGGAGAGCATGGACCTGCCGATGGTCCGGCTGATCCGCCAGCCGAACAGCGGCAAGCCCGCGGCCCTCAACACGGGTGTGGCCGCGGCGTCGAACGACCTCGTCGTGATGATGGACGGCGACACCGTCTTCGAACCCGGCACCGTCCGCGAGCTGGTACAGCCCTTCGCCGACCCCCGCATCGGCGCGGTGGCCGGCAACGCCAAGGTCGGCAACCGGGACACCCTGATCGGCGCCTGGCAGCACATCGAGTACGTCATGGGCTTCAACCTCGACCGGCGCATGTACGACGTGCTCGGCTGCATGCCGACCATCCCCGGAGCGGTCGGGGCGTTCCGCGTGAGCGCCCTGGACGAGGTGGGCGGCATGAGCGACGACACGCTCGCCGAGGACACCGACGTGACCATGGCCCTGCACCGGGGCGGATGGAAGATCGTCTACGTCGAGAACGCCCGTGCCTGGACCGAGGCGCCCGGCAGCATGAGCCAGCTGTGGTCCCAGCGTTACCGCTGGAGCTACGGCACCATGCAGGCGATGTGGAAGCACCGCCACGCGGTGCTGGAACGCGGCGCCGCCGGCCGCTTCGGGCGCGTCGGCCTTCCGTTCGTCGCGCTGTTCATGGTGCTCACGCCGCTGCTCGCGCCGGCCATCGACATCGCGATGGTGTACGGGGTGTTCTTCGTCGACCCGTACAAGAGCCTGGGCGCCTGGCTCGCGGTGCTGACCCTCCAGGGCTTCTGCGCCTGGTGGTCCTTCCACCTCGACCGCGAGAAGGCCTGGCACCTGATCACCCTGCCCGTACAGCAGGTGGTCTATCGCGTGCTCATGTACATGGTCCTGCTCCAGTCCTGGATAACCGCCCTGACCGGCGGCCGGCTGCGCTGGCAGAAGCTGCGGCGCACCGGAGAGGTCGGCCTTGACGTCACCACCTCGGAGATGACCACGTGAGCACCGTCGACCTCGGGGCCGCGGACGTCGGCGACTCCTCGAAGACCCTGACGCTGCGCGTCCCCCACCTTCCCGAGATCGCGCAGGCGCCCGCGAAGCCGGGCCGGGACCGCTACCTCGACCTGCTGCGCGCCCTGGCCCTGGTCCGGGTGGTGATCTACCACAACTTCAGCTGGACCTGGCTGCCCCTGGTCTTCCCCTCCATGGGCGTGATGTTCGCGCTGGCGGGTTCGCTGATGGCGCGGTCGCTCAGCCGTCCGGCGCTGAGCGTCATCCGCAGCCGGGTGCGGCGTCTGCTGCCGCCGATGTGGCTGTTCGGCGCGGTCGTGGTGTCCGCCATGATCATCGACGGCTGGGGTCCGCACGCGAGCGGCCACCCCAACCGGTGGTGGGGCGAACTGGCCTTCTGGATCCTGCCGTTGAGCACCCCGCCCTTCGCGGACTCGCTGCACGGCTTCGGCGGCCACCTGCCCACGACCTGGGCCGAGCAGATCACCGTCCCGCTCTGGTACCTGCGTGCCTACCTCTGGTTCGTACTGCTGTCGCCGCTCATGCTCAAGGCGATGCGCCGGCTGCCCTGGGTCACGCTGCTGACCCCGCTGGCGCTGTCGGCCCTCCTCAACTCCGGCCTGATCGACCAGTCCGGCCGGATCATGGAGACCGCCACCGACTTCACCACCTTCGGCGCGTGCTGGCTGCTGGGCATGGCCCACCACGAGGGGCTGCTGCGGCGCATCCCGCAGTACGTCGTCCCCTCCCTCGCCCCGTTCGTCCTTGTCGCCGGATACTGGTGGCTGCAGCGACAGCCGGTGGACGACCCCCGGATCGGCGCCGACCTCGAAGCGGTTCCGCTGGCGCAGGCGATCTGGTCCTTCGGCTGCGTGCTCCTGCTGCTCCACCTCAGCCCCTCCTGGGAGCAGTGGCCGAAACCCCTGGAGCGGTTCAACGGGCTGATCAGCCTCCTCAACTCGCGGGCCGTCACCGTCTACCTGTGGCACTGCGTCGCGCTGGTGCTCTGCGAGCCGCTGATCGATCCGCTGTGGAGCAACGACTTCTTCTACGGCCACATGCAGTGGCTGCTGCGGAGCCAGTGGTTCCCGCTGATCGTCGCCATCCCGCTGATCGCTCTCGCGATCCTTCTCTTCGGCTGGGTCGAGGACGTGGCCGCCCGGCGCCGCCCGCGGCTCTTCCCCTACCCCCGCAAGGCCCGGGGGCGGCGGCGCCGGGGGTAGGGACGCCGCTCACAGACCTCAGGGCCGGGCCGCTCGGGGAGCGGGGTCCTCGTGCCACTCTCCCAGGCTGTCGATGAGCTGCTCGATCAGCTGTGGGGAGACGGCTCTGGCCTGCATCGTGGTGTGGTAGAGGATCGGGCCGACGAGCAGTGTCGAGAGGTCGTGGGGGTCGGCGGACAACTCGATCTCCCGGTTCGCCACGGCCAGTGCCAGCGCGGTCCTGAGCTTTCCGCTGATGTCCTCGTAGCACTCGTCGCGTTGTACGGCGATGGCGGGATCCCGCAGCGCCCCCTGCATCAGGGTGAGCAGGACGCCGGCGATCTGGGGTGTGGTCAGCGCGTCGGCGAGCCGTTGGAGGTGGGATCGCAGCCACGGGCGGACCGGTGTCTCCGGCTCGTGGAAGAACGGCATCTCGATGCCCGTCATGGCGTCATGGAGCAGGTGCCCCGGCTGTGCCCAGTGCCGGTACACGGTGGCGCGGCCGACGCCGGCCTTCTGGGCCACGCGTTGATGGGTGATCGCGGCGGGGCCCTCGTCGAGCAGCAACGAGCGGGCGGCGACCAGGATCGCTGCCCGGCTGCGCGCGGCGCGGGGGTCGGTCGGGTTGCTCACGGGCACATTCTATGAGTCCGGCTTATGAGACGGCTTGACTCGTTTGTGGATTTCGGCCCGGCCGGGCTTGCGCCGCGCCGTCCGCAAGCACGGAAGGGGAGGCCAGTGGCCGTCAGCGGGCGCCTGCCGACGGGGTGCGCAGGCCGTCGACGATGAGGTCGAGAATGCGCGACGCGCGTGCTTCGGTGTTCTTGGCAGGGTTGATCTTCCACAGCACGCTGAGCTGGAACAGCACGTCTTCCGGGTCGAGGCCGGACTTGAGGGTTCCCTCGGCCGCGCCGGCGTCGAGCAGGGTGCCGATGGCGTGGACGAAGGGGTCGTAGAAGGGGTCGTCGAGTCCTCCGTCGGTCACGGCGTGGATGACTTCGGCGATTCCGTACTTCAGCCGGCCGTAGCGGGCGACCTCCTCGAACCAGGCGCGCAGCGCTTCCAGTGGAGGGAGGGTCGCGAGCAGGGCTGGGGCGCGGTCGATGACCTGCTGGATGTCGTGGCGGTACAGCTCGACGATGAGCGCCTCCCGGGTCGGGAAGTGCCGGTAGAGCGTGCCGATCCCGATGCCGGCCTGCTTCGCGATCGCCGTGAGGGAGGTGTCGTGCGCGTCGGCGAAGGCCTCCCGCGCGACGGTGAGGATGCGGTCCCGGTTGGCGATGGCGTCGGAGCGGGTCTGTCGCGGAGTCACGGCGGGGGAGATCCGTTCTGTGTGGGGGCTTGACGCAGGCCCTCCGTCATGTCCGGCGGGCGGCAACCGGAGACCCCTCCGGTTCATTTTCGCACACCTTGCCGTAGCGGGCACCGGCCGTTGCCGAGCTCGTCCCGCTCACTGGAGGCGGGCCGTATCGGTCCCGGTCAGGTCGCGGCTGAGGTGCCACAGACGGATCGCGGCCTCCGGGTCCACGGCGTGCGGGGACACCCCGGTGGGCGGCACCGGCCGGGCGCCGTGCTGCCGCGGGTCGTGCTCGCTCGGCGCGGCGACGGGGGCGATGTCGTTGTCGAGGCAGTAGACGCCGCCCATTCCGTCGAGCCGGGGGCTGACGGCGCACCAGACGGTGGTCGAGGCCCCCTGCTCGACGTTCTTCTTGCCGGCGTACGGGTCGATGACCGGGTTGCCTTCGTCGTCGATGAGCCCCAGCCCCCGAAGGGACTCGGGTGTGGCGAAGCCGCTGAGGTTGGTGCCCAGGATCGAGCCCGGGTGAACGGAGAAGGCGCGCACGCCGTCGTCGGTGCCGAGTTCGTCGAGCCTGCGGGCGAAGAGGATGTTGGCCGTCTTGGACTGGCCGTAGCCGAGCATCGGCTGGTACTCGCGGCGTTCGAAGTGGGGGTCGGCGAAGTCGACGGGGGAGTAGCGGTGGGCCGCGGCCGACACGGCGACCACTCGTGCGCCCCCTGCCCGGACCAGGGCGGGCCACAGCCGGGCGGTGAGCTGATAGTGCCCCAAGTGGTTGGTGGCGAAGTGCAGTTCGTGGCCCCGGGCGTCACGGGACAGAGGTATGCCCATGATCCCGGCACTGTTGACCAGGATGTGCAGCGGTCGTCCGAGTCCGAGGAACGCCCCGGCGAAGGCGTCGACGGAGGCGGGGTCGGCGAGATCCAGCCGCTCGATCCGCACCCGTGGCACACCCCGCAGCGCCACGGCGGCCCTTTCGGGGAAGCGGACCGGTACGACCACCTCGGCGCCGGCCAGGCTCAGGACGCGCGTGGTCTCCAGCCCGATGCCGGAGTGGCCGCCGGTGACGATCGCGGTCCTGCCGGTCAGGTCGATCCCTTCGGCGACGTCCTCGGCGGTGGAAGCGGCGTCGAACGGATTGCCGGTGAGGGGTGTTTGGGGCGTGGGCATGGTCGGCACTCCTGGTGCGGGCTGTCGCTTTCTCGATGTGTCGGTGGGTGCGCGGGCGGCCGGGCTGTCGGCTCGGGCGTGGATGCGGACGCAGACGCAGACGCGGGCGCGGGCGCGCGCTCCATTCCGGAGGGGGCTCCGCTTCGCCTTGCCCAACGTACCGGAGGCCCCTCCGGTTGGCAATCGCCCATGTCCGGGACGGGGCTGGGGGCGGGGCCGGAGCGTGCGCGGATGGCCGCGCCGCGATCGACGACGAGGACGGGGAGGGGTGTGGAGCCTGGTATGCGTGAAAGTTCGGCTGGCCGTGGTGATCTGGATGCCGATGCGCGTCACACGCGCATGGGCCGTGCGGCGGCGCTGCGGCAGGGGGTTCGCGGCGGGTTTCCCCGGTGCGAATCGCTCTCCTCAGGATTTCCGGCGGCCGGGCCCCTGCCGCGGTGCGGGAATGCCGTGCTCCGTCAGGTTCACGGGCGCGGCCAGGGGCGCCCGCCGAGACGCTCGATGTCGGTGTTGAAGCGCCTCAGATAAGCGGCGAAGGCGGCGATGTCCTCGTCCGGCCAGTCGGCCATGACCTTGCCCAGGCCGCCGATGATGCTGTCGCGCTCCTCGTCGAGCATGCGGGCGCCCTTGTCGGTGATGCGGAACTTGCGGGCCATCCCGCCCTCGGGGTCCGGGATGCGCTCCACGAGCCCGGCGCGCATCGCGGCGGCCGTCTGCCGGTTGAGAGTGGACGCGTCGAGCGCGAAGGCGTCGCTCAGTTCGCCGATCGACATGGGCCCCTGGACCCGGATCCGGCTGAGCAGGATGTACGCGCTGCGCTCCAGGGAACTGTCCCTGTGGCGCAGGAGTTCGTGCCGGCTGAGCAGCATCTGCTCGTACTCGACCTCGTGGGTGGGCCTGCCCATGTGCTTCAGCCTCCTGCCGTTCGCCGGGCCGCCGGTGTGCCTGTTCGGGACCCGTATCCATCCTCTCACAGCGCGTGCACCAGCCACATCATGTGTGCGATGCACTTCCTATGTACGATGCATGTCCTGAGCGTCCGACATTCGTGCGAGGAGTGCCATCGTGAATGCCCCCCAACCCACAGCCCGCGCGGGTGGTGTGGTCGCCACGCTGGCACTGGCCGGCATCACGGCCGCGATCATGCAGACCCTGGTCACCCCGCTCCTCGCCGAGCTGCCGCAGATCCTGCACACCTCCGGCTCGAACGCCGCCTGGGTGATCACCGCCACTCTGCTCGTGGCGGCCGTCTGCGTGCCGGTCTTCGGGCGCCTCGGTGACCTGGTCGGCAAGCGGCGCATGCTGCTGGTGTGCTCGGTGCCGCTGGTCGCGGGGTCCGTGGTCTGCGCCCTCTCCTCCTCCGTCGTCCCCATGATCGTCGGGCGCGGGCTGCAGGGCATGGGCATGGGCATGGTGCCGCTGGGCATCGCCCTGCTCCGCGACGTCGTCCCCGCCGAGAAGCTCAGCTCGTCCATCGCCCTGGTCAGCGCGTCCATGGGTATCGGCGGTGGCCTCGGTCTGCCGATCGCCGCGGCCATCGCCCAGTACGCCGACTGGCGCGTGCTCTTCTGGGGCTCCGCCGGCCTGGCCGTCGTCGTCGCCGTACTGATCTACTTCTTCATCCCCGAGGTCCCCGCCGGCGCCAAGGGCCAGCGCTTCGACATCCCCGGCGCCCTCGGTCTCGGCGCGGGCCTGGTCTGCCTGCTGCTGGCGGTCTCCAAGGGCGCCGACTGGGGCTGGGGTTCGGCCACCACCCTCGGCCTGCTCGCCGCCGCCGTCATCCTGCTGGTCACCTGGGGCTGGTGGGAGCTGCGCACCCGCGACCCGCTGGTCGACCTGCGGACCACGGCGCGCCCCCGGGTGCTGCTGACGAACGTCGCCTCGGTTTTCGTCGGCTTCGGCATGTACGCCGGAATGCTGGTCGTCCCGCAGCTGCTGCAGTTCCCCAAGGCGACCGGCTACGGCCTCGGCCAGTCGATGCTCGCGGCGGGCCTGTGGCTGCTGCCCGGCGGCATCATGATGATGATCGTCTCCCCGCTCGGCGGCAAACTGACCAATGCCCGCGGCCCCAAGTTCACCCTGATCAGCGGCGCGTTGGTGCTCGCCGCCGGTTACGGGCTGTCCCTGGTGCTGACGGGTACCGCGTGGGGCCTCATGCTCGCCATCATGGTCGTCAACAGCGGCGTGGGCCTGGCCTACGGCTCCATGCCCGCCCTGATCATGAGCTCGGTCCCGGTCTCGGAGACCGCCGCCGCCAATGGCTTCAACGCCCTCATGCGCTCGCTCGGCACCTCGGTGGGTGCCGCGGTGATCGGCGTGGTCCTGTCCCACATGACCACGACCGCGGGCGGCTACACCTTCACCTCCGAGAGCGGCTTCCATACCGGACTGCTGATCGGCTGCGGGATCGCCCTCGTCTCCGCTCTCATCGCCGTCGCCATCCCGGCCGCCCGCAAGGCGTCCGGAGACGCGGAGGCCACGCCGGCCCCCGTGCCCCAGCAGGCCGCCCTCGAGTCCTGAACCGCCCTACGGCACGGCACGGTTCCGCCCGCCCACGCGCGTCCACGCGCGGGCGGGCGGAACCATCGCGTTTTGCGGCTGTCCATGGGATGGCCGGCGACCGTTGACGCCCAAGGACTCCTACAGTGACCGCGGTTCAGTGAACTTCCAGGACGTCGACCCTGCCGTCTCCACCGAGAAGGTAGTCGGCCACGGAATGACGCACGAGCCTGTCGCCCCCGATCAGTCCACCCAATCGCGCCATCGGGCAGCAGGCGGCTTGCAGCGTCCGGATGCCAAGGACTGCTGGTATTGCGGCTCCAGCAGTTGCTTCGCCGTGCCGGTCAGCCGCCCGTTTTCCCAACCCGCCGGTCCCGAGACGGACAAGATGCACGGCGGTACAACAGGTCGAGTGGCGCACCAGGTAAGGCCCGGCACGACAAGCAATGTCAGGCACCAGGCCGCTGCCAGGCCAGGTCTCCGCCGGGCGAAGGCGGCACCGCGAACCAGCATTCGGAAAGAGTAGAGGCTCCAAACAGCGGCAGGACACGAGCAGCCGCTGTCGGGTCTCGGTTGAGGCCTTACGGGGCGGATTGGCGTCAGGTGACGCTTGACGTCAGACCTCGACGTCGTGGCTGACTGTCTCGCCCGGGGTCATGTCGTACTCATCACGGCCGCCAGCTTAGTGATCAAGCCAGTTGAGACGATCTCTCAGAGGCGCAGGCCCTGTGCTCGGCCTCTTTGGTCGCCCCTTTCAAATACTTGGTGAACCCGCACTTGATCTCGGCCCCCATGCCGACCTCCGCCCAGGTCGTGAGTGTGCCGCGCACGACTCCTCCGGGGCAGGCGGCGGAGAACGTGGCCGCCACCTCCTGTGCCACGACCGCGTGCAGGAAGCGGCCCCGGTCGGGAACGGCGGTCTCGTTGAGGACCTCCATGGTCCAGTGTGTTTCCTGCTTCTGGATTCTGAACCGGTTCCCGACGCCGACCAGGGCCAGGACCTCCCCGGTCTTCTCCTCTAGAGAAGTGACGGCATCCCTGGGATTCACCCCGGCCTCCACCGTCCCAGCCGTCACCCTGGCCACGAGGTCACGTACCGGCTGGGTTTCGAGCCGGAGCTTCGCAGATCCGTGGGCGGGTATCTCGACCTCCTGGGGCTCCGACACACCTGCCAGGACCTTCCGGTACGTGACCTTTGACCACGTGTACGAGTCGGCCGCGCACCTGGGGGCGCTCGCGGGTGCCGGGGAGTGGCTCTGCACAGCCATCGAACGGGGTTGCTCCTGCCCCTGCGTGGTGCAGGAGGAAAGCAGCGTGACGGCTGTCGCGGCAGTCGCCAACGGGACGAGTCTCAACGGGTCTCCCTCTGCCGTCCGGCCCTCCTGGGCCGCCTGGCCCGCAGAGTGTCGCATCGGGGGGTGCCGTCCTTTGCGCAGGGGTGATCGCGGGGTGGTTTTACCGCCTGCCTCACGGGCACGGGGCCAGTGAGAGTCCGCGGAGGTGCCGAGATGAGCGCGGGAGAGAAAGTCAAGGCCCAGGCCGAACAGGTCGTCGGCAAGATCGTGCGGAAGGGGGCCCACGCGATGCACAAGAACACCCTCGCGTCGAAGGGCGCGGCCCTCGAAGCGCGGGGCAGGATGCGGAGTGCGAAGGAGGGCGCGAAAGACACCTTCAAGCACTGACAGTGTGATGACAACGGTGTGTGGTGTGCGGCCGCTACGGCCGCGAACGGCGCGGGTGTTAGCTTCATCCCCGTGATGGGACACCAGGACGAGACAAGGGCGGCCTACGACGGGGTCGTCGAGCTGTACGCGTCGATGTTCGCCGATGGGCTGGAGACGCGGCCGTTCGCGCGGTCCATGGTCGTCACCTTCGCCGAGCTGGTGCGTGGGACGGGGAACCTGCGGGCGGCCGACGTCGGGTGCGGGCCGGGCCACGTGACGTCCATGCTGCACGACTTGGGGCTGGAAGCCTTCGGCCTCGACCTCTCCCCGGCCATGGTCGACCACGCCCGGCGGGCCCATCCGGCGCTGCGGTTCGACGAGGCGCGGATGGAGGCCCTGCCGGTCGAGGACCGCTCCCTCGGCGGCGTGCTGTCCCACTACTCGATGATCCATACCCCGCCGGAGGAATTGCCCGCGCTGCTCGCCGAGCAGGTGCGTGTCCTGGCACAAGGGGGCCTGCTCCTGGTCTCGTTCTACGCGACCGACGGACCGGATCCGGTCCGCTTCGACCACAAGGTGACGCCCGCCTACAGCTGGCCGGTGGACCGGTTCGCCGAGTTGCTGGCCGGGGCGGGGCTCTTCACGCTCGCGAGACTGGTCCACGACCCGGCCTCCGAGCGGGGCTTCCTCGACGCCCACTTGCTGGCCCGCCGCCAATAGAGCGTGCGGCCGACGCCGATCACGGCGGGGAGGCCGCACGGCGTCGGAAGGGCCGGCCGTACCGCACACCAAAGCTCCGTGTGTGTGCGGTTGAACCGGAGTGAATCTTGTTCGCGAGGCCGGGACCGTTGCAGGTAGAGTCCGCCCGCCGACAGCAACCGCCCGCAGGAGAGCACGCATCCGTCATGCAGCAGCCCAGAATTCCCCGCTCCGTCCTTGCTGCCACTGCCGGTGCCATTCTCCTGGCCGGCCTCTTCGGGCTGTCCGGTTGCCGGCAGGACGAGGAAGCCGCCTCCCGCCCGTCCGTCGCGGACTTCGACGTTGCCGACGCGCTGGCCCACGCCGACCCGGCGCGCTACTCGGCCGCCGTGACCTTGAAGTCCACCGGGAACGGCCTACCGTCCGTTGTCTCCCGAGGCCGGCTGAACCTCAACGGTCCGGTGACCGGACACCTCACTGTGCGCAACGCCCGCTACGGTGAGTCGGAGGCGCTTTACACCGGGGAGCACGCGTACGTCAGGCTCCAGGGCTCCGACGGCCGCCCGGGGAGGTGGAAAGCCCTGCCGGGGGCCGTCAATGGTCGTCTTCCGCTCGGCAACCTCTCCGGCTACGCCGAGCTGCTGGCCGCACGCCCGGGAGCCGACAAGGGCCTCGAGCGCACTGCCGGCGTGGCCGTCCACCGGCTCGCGGGAACGATCCTGGCCGACCAGCTGGCGACGATGGACCCGGATTTCCACCACGAGTTGGTCGCGTCCCACACCCGTTCCTTCGACTGCGAGATCTGGGTGACGGCTCAGGGCCGCGTCGTGCGCTTTGAACGCAGCGTCGTCGTGGCCGGCAGGACCCCGCTGAACAATGTCGTCACGCTCTCCCGGTTCGGCGAGCCCGAACCGGTCGCCGCTCCGGCGAGCGCCTGAAGTGCCGTGAGCCACGCCCTGGGGGGCGAATCAAGATCCGTTGTCAATCGCCGGTGCCGCGCGACTGCCGCGCTGCGTCGGCACGTCATGGGAACCGGGTGGGGAACGTGGGTGCAAGGATGTCGCGGGCAGCGGTAGCCGGGTGCGTACTGGCTGTGGCCGCTGCCGGCTGCGGGCACGGGGGCGCCACGGATGCCGCACCTGCCGGGAAGCCGACTGCGGCGCCCGTGAAGGTGTGGGGACAAAAGGAGCTGGAGCGGATCGCCCTGGCGCCGGGGGATCTCGACGGATTCGAGGTCTCGCCCGTCGTGGGCGAGGTCGGAGCCGGACAGCCGATGGTGAGCCAGCTGGCTCCCGACCCCGCGGAGTGCAAGCCGCTGAACGACATGATCGGGTACGTCGGCAGGTACCAGCCCGTCTGGCAGGTCGCGAAATTGGTAGGCAGCACGCAGCGTGACCACAAGACCACGGTAGTGGCGCTCAATTCCTACAGGGAGCAGGACTCGGTCAAGGTCATGACGGAGCTGCGCGGTGCGCTGGACACGTGCACAGCGTTCGCGTTGACCTCGACCATCAGCGGCTGGACGTACTCGCACATTCAGAAGCTGCCGGTTCCTTCCCTGGGGGACGACGCCCTCTCGTACCGGATGACGCTGAACATGCCCGCCAACGACATCAGCCCCGCGAATTCCGTCGTCTTCTCCTACCTACTCGTCCGGAACGGAACGACGGTCACGACGTTCGCCTCCAACCTCGCCGGTGTGAGGAACAAACCCACAGACGTGCCCCGGCGGATCGTCGATGCCCAGCTCGAGAAGCTGACCGAGGCGCTGTCCGGCTGAGGGAGGGGGCGACTTCGGAGAGCGCGCCCTCCGTGGACGATTTCACAGACAAGACAAGGTGGGGAACGTGTGGTGCACGAGCGGACAGCGGACCGGATTCTGGGCGAGAGCTGGGAGAGGTACGCCCAAGAGGAGATCGCGCATGCCGGTGAGGGCCACCCCGGCAGGGACGAGGTCGTCGAGACCTTCGGCGAGCCCGCCCGGTTCGAAGAGGTCGTCTTCCCCTTCGGCACCCAGTGGCCCGGACTGGCGGCGGCGCCGGCCGGCCCTTGGGCGGATGCCGGGCAATTGGCGGAGCGGGCACTGGCCGGCCTGATGGAGCAGGCCGATGACGAGGCCGATGACGATGACGAGGGCGAGCGGGAGATGGCCCTCCTGGAGCGGGCGTACCGCGGTGCGGATCTGCCCGCCCTGGCCGAAGAGCGCGGCCTGGAGGGCTGTTGGCCCTTTGACATGGCGGAGATGTGCACAGTCCTGCGGTCCTGGGAGGAACGCTTCGGTATCCGGCTGATCGGTCTTGAGGACGATCGCGTGACCGTCTCTGTGGCGGCACCCGTAACGACGATGGCCGAAGCCGAGGCCATAGCCGCCGAGCACTTCGCGTTCGCACCCGACAACATCACCCAGGGCTGGGACGAGACCCTCGGCGCCTACGCGGCGAACCAGATCCTGGGCAAGCAGGTGTGGTCCTTCTGGTGGGATTAGGCCTTCGCGCGAGGGCCGCCGCCCCCGCCGGCAGGTGGTACGCGGCCGCGGCGGCCGCCCCCGCGGCGTACGGGGGGGCCTGGTGGGGTTTGACCGGTCAAACCCAAAGGGCGTAACGGCGGGCC
>NZ_JBHXSO010000007.1:107715-184572 GCF_042714775.1 Streptomyces sp. NPDC058691
GGGCCCCCCCCCGCCACACCCCCTCCGGGCCACCGCGGGTGGGCCCGTGGGGGGGGAAACGGCCCGCCGGCCGGGGCCCGCCCCCCCGGGGGCGGGGGGGCCCGGGGCGGCGGCGGCGGCGACGGCGGCGACGGCGGGGGCGTGTGGGGGTTGGACGGGTCAGACCGAAGGGCGGTACCGGCGGGCCACTTCGGCGGTTGTCAGGGCCCGGTCCCACACCTGGACCTGGTCGATGGTGCCCGGCCAGGCGTCCGCGGTGCGGCCGCCGGAGAGAGCGCGGCCGATGGCCAGCGGGCCGTTCGCGGTGTCGCCGGTGAGCTGGGTCCACACGGTGGACTGCCGCACCCCGTCGACGTAGAGGGTGTACGTGCCCGCGTCCCCGTCGTGTACGCCCACCAGTTGGTACCAGCGGCCGGTCTGCGGTTCCTCGTCGGCGAGCGCGCGGCCCTGGCCGGTGGAGAAGGCGAAGCGCTTGTCGGCGGCGGAGTACTGCAGGTAGAAGCCGCTGCTGACGGTGCCGTCCTGACTGACGGCGGTGGCGAACGTGCCGGTCCTGTCGAGCCGTACCCAGGAGGAGACGGTGAAGTTGCCGGCGGTGTCCACGACGGGTCCGGCTGTCTGGGCGTACTGGCCGGCGCCGTCGAAGCGCACCGCGCTCCTGGAGACGCCGCTCACCCAGGCCGGCGAGCCGGTCAGGCCGGCGTCGTGGGATCCGGAGCTGTCGTGGGCGGTGTCACCGGTCGCCTCGTCGAGATTCCATGTGCCGACCGCGTCCTGCTGTCCGGCCGGGTAGGCGATGCGCAGGTTCTGCAGGCGGTGGGTCGACCGGGTCCCCTTGCCCGGGTGGCGGTAGGAGGCGGTCGCGGTCAGGGCGGCGGTGCCTGCCGGTTCGGCGCCGGCGGGCGGGGTGAGGAGATAGCTCCAAGTGGCGGATTTGCCCGGCCGGATCGCGGCGGCGCTGTGCCTGACCTGCTCGGCCGACCAGCCCTGCGGCAGGGCGAGGCCGACCTGGGGGGAGGCGAGCGCACGGTTGGTTGTGTTGCGCACCGTGACCTGGACCGGCGTCGAGGGTCGTACCGTGATCAGGCCGGAGGCGTTGACGGGCTCGACGGTGACGTCGGCGTCGGCGCTGGACGGGGCCCACGACTGGAACTCGGTCACACCGACGAAGGCGCCGGGCGGGTTGGTGAACACCAGCCGGACCTTGCTGGTGGTCACGGTCGGGAACGTGACGCGGTTCGTGCCGTTGCCCACCGGCTGGGCGGGGCTGTGGACCTGGCCAGGTACGTCCTGCCAGGTGCCGTCGGCCCAGTACTGCACGCGGTAGGCGGCGGCCGGCTGGACGCCGCCGCCGTCGTCGTAGCCGGACCAGCGGATGTCGCCGACCGGGATGGCGGCGCCGAAGTCGACGCCGTAGAAGTCGCCGCCGTTGGGGGAGGCGTAGTTGGTCCAGCGGGTGTTCTGCGGGACCTCGTCGTACCAGACCTTGCCGTCCAGGGCGTTCCACGGGTTGTCGTAGGGCGAGGTGTAGGAGGCGATGGGCTTGGGATAGCCCGTGCGCAGCGGGTTGGCGGCGTCGTTGACGAGGCCGTCGGTGGGCCCGGGGACCGTACGGCCCACGGTCAGGGTGGTGTCGCGCAACGTCGGGAAGTGCCGTACGAGTCTGCCGTCGACGTACAGCCGCATGCCGGTGCCCTGGTGGTAGTGCGTGCCGTCGCGGTCCCACAGCACCGTGACGTTGTGGCCGTGGTAGGGCACGTTCTCCGCGGCGAAGTGGTCCCAGGAGCCGGGGACCAGGGGCCGCACCTTCAGCGTGTCGTCGGACTGGGGCCGCAGGCCCAAGAGTCCGGAGAGCACGAGGTCGTTGAAGGTCGAGTGGTTGTAGTCCTCGCTGTGGTTCGCGCCGTCGTAGATCCAGGCGTCCTGGTCGGGGGCGTGTGCCTCGGCCACGTAGGGCTTGCCGTTCTTGGTCTGCGTCCTGGCGTAGGTGGCCAGCGCGGCCGCGTAGTCGTCCTTGGTGATCGCCTTCTGCGCCGGCTGGTCGTCGAGCAGTTCGGCCAGACCGGTCAGGGTCTGCGAGGTGGCGAACGGCCAGCTCGGCCCGTTCCAGCGGCAGCAGTTGCCGGCGTCCTTCATGAAGTACGGGCTGCGGCGCTCTGCCGACGTGGGGCCGTAGGGGGCGGCGAAGCCCTGGGGGTCCAGCAGTTGCGACCACGCCCCGGCGGCCGACGGCTCGGCGGCGCCGAACATCCAGGGGACGTAACCGATCTCCTCTCGCGTGCCGGACAGCTTGTGGCCGGGGTTGCCGTCGCGCGCCATGGCGTAGTAGAAGCCGCGCTCGGGGTCCCACAGCCACTTGTGCATCGCGGCCTTGAGCCGCGCGGCGCGGGCGGTGTACTGCTGGGCCAGCGCGGTGTCTCCCGCGAGGCGGGCGATCTCGGCGATGGCCTTGGCGTCGCCGTACTGGTAGGAGTTGAGGGTGGGCCGGTAGCCGGCGCCGCCGTGATAGGGGTCGCCGGACTCGTAGGAGGAGGCGGACAACTCCATGGCGTCCCAGACCGGGACCGACCAGTACAGCCCGAGCTCGTCGTCGAACTGCCCGTCCCACCCGCGGTACTGGCGGACCAGCTGCGGCAGCAGGGTCTTGAGGTGGGTGAAGTCGCCGGTGACCTGCGCCTGTTGGTAGGCGGCGGTGGCCAGCCACATGCTGTACTCGTGTGCCCAGTCGGTGGTGTCCGCGTTCACGGCGTCGGTGGCGGGCTTCGGCCCGGCGCCCGGACCGGTGAGCCAGAAGGCGATGTAGTCGCGGTTGTAACTCTGGTCGCGCACCCAGCGTCCCTCGGTGACCTGGTGACCGACGGCCGCGTTGATGGCCTGGTACGGGGCCGCGTAGCCGCAGCAGTCCAGGAACTCGGTGGAGATCCAGCCGTCGGCGGGGTTGGTGTAGCGCAGGTGCTCCTTGTACACGCGCCACCGGTAGTAGTAGACGCTCTGCATCGTGCGGTCCGGCAGGTCGACGAACGGCACGTTCGCCCGGTACCAGTCAGGGTCGGCGAAACCCTCCAGATACGCGTCGTCGTCAAGGAAGTGGGTCCCGGCACCCACGGCCGGCCCAGGGGCCGGAGCGGACTGCGGCTCCCGCGCACCGGCCGCACGAGCCGGCGCGGCGACCCCGCTGAGCACGATCAGAAGCAGCGCCGTGACACTCGCCGCCAGCCAGGCGGGGAAACCGAGGACCCGGCCTCCGGACGACGGCGGTAAACCCGAACTCACGGACAACGAGGGGAGCATCGGACGCGTCCTTTCGCTGTGCTTACAACGATGTAAACGCACAAAGTTGCTCACGAACTCACAGGAGTCGTCAACCCTTCTCACAGCGGGAGTTGAGAGAGCGAGTGCGTTGCCCGGGGGCGGTCGGCCGTGGCCCTCGCGGGCCCCGGTAGCTCGTAACGGCCCCAAGTGAGTGGCTTCTTGCGTGTTTCCAGCCGATTATTTCGTTCGGTGCGCGATGTATTGCGGATGTGTAATCGCGTCGTTACGCTCCCCGGCGCCAGGCTTCCAGTCGCCGCGCATGGCCGATCAGCCGCGGAGTGGCGGGAGTTGACAGCCGACCGGAGGAGTCCAGATGGGTGTCACACGCAGGGTCTTCCTGCAGGCCGCGATCGCGGCCACCGCCGCGGGCGGGATCGGGGTCGCACAGACGGGGCTGGCCTCGCCGGCCGCTGCGGCCGGCAGCCCGCCCGGCGACGTGGTCGGCAAGATCACCGTGGGCTACCAGGGCTGGTTCGCCTGTCCCGGCGACAGCGCCCCGATCAACGGCTGGTGGCACTGGAGCCAGGACTGGGGCCGGCAGCCGTCCCGGACCAACACCGCCATCAGCTGCTGGCCCGACATGCGCGAGTACGCGCACGCCTATCCGACGGCGTACGCGAACCTGGGCAACGGCCAGCCGGCCACGCTGTTCTCCTCGTACGACCAGCAGACCGTGGACCTGCACTTCTCATGGATGCAGCAGAACGCCATCGACACCGCGGCCCTGCAGCGGTTCAACCCCAACGGCGGGGAGGGCGCCACGCGCGACGCGATGGCGGCGAAGGTCCGCAGCGCCGCCGAGTCGCACGGCGTGAAGTTCTACGTCATGTACGACGTCTCCAACTGGTGGAACATGCAGTCCGAGATCAAGACGGACTGGACCGCCAAGATGTCGGCGCACACGGCCTCGCCCGCGTACGCCCGCCAGAACGGCAGGCCGGTGGTGTGCATCTGGGGCTTCGGCTTCAACGACGACAACCACCCGTTCTCGGTCGGCGCCTGCCTGGATGTCATCAACTGGTTCAAGGCGCAGGGCTGTTACGTCATCGGCGGGGTGCCGAGAGAGTGGCGGACCGGCGGCGCGGGCACGAAGACCGGCTACACGGACGTGTACCACGCCTTCAACATGATCTCGCCGTGGATGGTGGGCGCGATCGGCAACGCGGCGGAGTCCGACAACGCCTACAACACCTACACCGTCGGCGACGAGGCGGACTGCGTCGCGCACGGCATCGACTACCAGCCGTGCGTGCTGCCCGGCGATGTCTCGGGGCGGCAGCGGGCACACGGCGACTTCATGTGGCGGCAGTTCTACAACATGTGCCGGGCCGGCGTGCAGGGCATCTACATCTCGATGTTCGACGAGTACAACGAGGGCAACCAGATCGCCAAGACCGCCGAGACCCAGGCCTCGGTCCCCACCGATTCCGGGTTCCTCGCCCTCGACGAGGACGGCACCTTCTGCTCCTCGGACTACTACCTGCGGCTGACCGGCGACGGCGGCCGGATGCTCAAGGGCCAGATCGCCCTGACTCCGGTCCGGCCCACCCCGCCGGTGGCCGGCGGTGGCGGCGACACCACGCCGCCCTCCGCGCCGGGTTCGCTGCGGGCCACCGGTCACAGCGACACCACCGTCGCGCTGGCCTGGAACGCCGCCACCGACAACGTCGGGGTCACCGGGTACCGGATCACGCGGGTCAGCGGCTCCACGCGCACCCAGGTCGGGTCCGCCACCGGGACCTCCTTCACCGTCACGGGGCTGAGCCCGTCCACCGCCTACACCTTCGACGTGGTGGCGACCGACGCGGCCGGGAACCTCTCCCAGCCGTCGAACCAGGTCTCCGTCACCACCGACGGCAGCTCGGGCACCACCGATCTGGCGCTGCACAAGCCCACCTCGGAGAGCAGCCACACCCAGGTCTACGGGTCGGGCAACGCCACCGACGGCGATCCCAACAGCTACTGGGAGAGCGTGAACAACGCCTTCCCGCAGTGGCTCCAGGTGGACCTCCAGGCCGCCGCCGGCATCCGCCGCCTGGTGCTGAACCTGCCGCCGAACCCGGCCTGGGGCAGCCGCACCCAGACCCTGTCGGTGCTGGGCAGCAACGACGGCAACATCTTCACGACCCTGCTGTCCTCCGCCGCCTACACCTTCAACCCGGCGACGGGGAACACCGCGACCCTCACCCTGCCCGCCTCGGCCACCACCCGCTACGTCCGGCTGAACTTCACCGGCAACACCGGCTGGCCGGCCGGCCAGTGCTCGCAGGTCCAGATCTTCAGCGCCTGACCGGCCACCGCCCGGCCCGGGGACGGACAGCATCAGTCCCCGGGCCGGGCAGGCTGACGCAGCGGAAGCCGCTACGGCGCGCGGTTGCGGGACGACCACGTGGTCCCGCGTGTGTGCCCGCTCACGCGGACATCCGCAGCAGGATTCTTGTAACGATTCAATCCCGCTGTCGGCCTGGTCGGGCATGCCGCGAGGCGTACGTGCGGCGGCTCGGCAGCATGGGATCGGTGCTGTTCACAGGCGTACACTTGCGGTGGGAAAATCCGGTTACGGCGGTCCGGCACCGGCCGTGATCCGCTTCCTGATTCGCCCCGGGAGCTCTGCCGAGCAGCACTTCGGGCGTGGTGACGCCTGCGGTACGGCTTCCCGCCGGCGCGGCCGGAACCCTGGGACCCGCCCCCAAGCCGTCAGCCCGCCGTCCTGCCGAACCAGTGTCCACACCGCGCACGGCCCGGAGGCAGCCGATGAACCGCAAGCGTCCTGGAGCGGGCCCGCTCACCGTGACCGTGTTCGTCTTTCCGGGCGTGCGGCTGCTCGATGTGACCGGTCCCATCGAGGTGTTCGCGACCGCCAACGAGTTCGGCGGCCGCTACCGGGTGCGGATCGTCTCCGAGGACGGGGCGGAGGTGGTCACCTCCGCCGGGACCCGGCTCAGTGCCGACCTGTCCGTCGAGGACGTACGGGAGCCCAGCGACGTTCTGGTGATCCCGGGCGGTCCGGAGTGGGAGACGCTGATCAAGAACGACGGTTTCCTCGACTCCATTCGGCGACTGAACGAGAACAGCCGCTGCACGGCGTCGGTGTGCACGGGGGCGTTCCTCCTGGCGGCGGCCGGTCTCCTGGACGGCCGTCGCGCCGCGACGCACTGGCGGTACTCACGGCAACTCGCCCTGCGCTTCCCGTCCGTGCGGGTCGAACCCGACGCCATCTTCGTCCGGGACGGGCAGATGATGACATCGGCGGGTGTCACCGCCGGTATCGACCTCGCCCTGGCCGTCGTCGAGGACCACTACGGTGCGGATGTCGCGCGGGAGGCCGCCAAGGACATGGTCGTCTTCATGCAGCGACCGGGCGGCCAGTCCCAGTTCAGCGCCCGGTGCCAGGCCCCGCACACGCAACAGGACATGCTCCGCCGGGTCCTGGACGCGGTGGCCCAGGACCCCGGGGGCAACCACACGCTGTCGGCCATGGCCCAGCGGGCAGGCGTCAGCGTCCGCCACGTGACCCGGCTCTTCTACGAAGAGGTGGGAACCACTCCGGCCCGGTACGTGGAGCAGATCCGGCTGGAAGCCGCCCAGGGCCTGCTGGAGCGGAGCGACGACTCCATGGCGGTCGTGGCGCGGCGCACGGGGTTCGGCTCCCCCGAGTCGCTCCGCAGGGCGTTCGCGCGACACGTGGGTGTGACGCCCGGTGCGTACCGGGCCCGCTTCCGGACGACCGGCCAGGGCACGCAGGACTGACACGACGGCAAGCCGGCGTCGGCGCCGGTCCGCCCGGCGAAGACCATCGCCGCGCAGGGGGCCCCGCGCCCCTTCGAGCCGCAACGCCAGTCGGGCGAGACGCCCGTCAGAGGGCCGAATGTGCGCCATTGCTGTCCCTATCTGCGGCCAGTACCCGCCGCTCCCCGGGGGTTGAACGGAGAGGAAACCCCCAAGGACCGGGACCGGCCCGAAGCGTTGCCTCGTACAGCGGTGTCCGAGGCGCGCGTCGTCGGTGGCCCGGCCGAGCAGAAGGCGACAACGATGGCTTCGATCAGTCCGACTCCCGAACCCGATCCGCGCAGGTGGCGTGCGCTCGCGGTCATCTGCCTGGTGCAGGTGATGCTGCTGCTCGACGTGACCGTGGTCAATGTCGCGCTTCCTCCGATCCAGCGGGATCTCGGCTTCACGACCGCCGGCCTGGCGTGGGTCGTCAACGGTTACACCGTCACGTACGGCGGGCTGCTGATGCTCGGTGGGCGCCTGGGTGATCTGCTCGGCCGCAGGCGGCTGTTCCTCATCGGGCTGGCGGTCTTCGCGCTCTCGTCGGCGAGCGCCGGAGTGGCCCAGCAGCCCGGGGTACTGATCGCCGGCCGCTTCGCGCAGGGCATCGGTGCGGCACTGGTGAGCCCGGCAGCCCTGTCCCTGGTGACCCTGATGTTCACCCAGCGCCAGGAAAGGGCGCGGGCGATGGCCATTTGGAGCGGCCTGGCCGGGGTCGGCGTGGCGCTGGGCGTCGTGCTGTCGGGCCTCCTCACCGACATCGCCTCGTGGCGGTGGATCTTCTTCATCAACCTGCCCGTCGCCGCCTTCGCGTTTCTCGCCACCCCCAAGCTCGTCTCCGAGAGCCGGGCCGCCGCCAGGCGCGGCCGGCCGGACGTTCTCGGCGCCGTCCTCGTCACCCTGGGCCTGCTCCTGTTGGTGTTCGGCCTGTTGGAGAAGGCCGGCCACGCGTGGCTCTCGTTCCCCGTCCTCGGCTCCGTGGGGATCGGTGTACTCCTCCTGATCGGTTTCGTCATGGTCGAGGCCCGGGTGTCCGCGCCCCTGGTACCGCTCGCGTTCCTGCGCTCGCGCAATCGGAGCATCGCCAACGTGGTCCGCATCTGTTACTACGTGGGCTTCGCGACCTTCTTCTTCTCACTGAGCCTGTACGTGCAGCACACCCTGCGGTTCTCCCCGCTGGCGACCGGATTCGCCTTCGTACCGTTCGGGTTGGTCATCCTGTTCAGCGCCACCGTGATCGCACCACGCCTCCTCCGCCGGTACGGGCTGCGGATGCTCAACGGGGGAGGACTCGCGATCTCCACGGCCGGCTACCTGTTCCTCGCCGGGCTGAGCCCACACGGCACGTATGCGGCCGATGTGCTGCCCGGCCTGATTCTCGTGCCCCTGGGAGGCGGACTGGTCCTGGTCGGGTCCACCGTCGCGGGGGTGGACGGTGCCACGGGTGAGGACGCGGGCATCGCGACCAGCATGAACAACGCGTCGATGCAGATCGGCAGTGCGCTCGGCCTGGCCGCCCTGGTCTCGGTCGGCACCAGCCACGCCACCGTCCTGCGGCACGCGGGCATCGACCCGATGACCGCCACCGTGCGCGGCTACGCGCTCAGTTTCGCCATCGCCGCCTGTCTGACGGCCTTCGGCGCGGTGCTGGGCTTCCTCGGGATCCACCGCACGGCGGCCGAGGTCCAGGCCGCGCCGGACAGGCCCCGGCAACGCGTGGCCTGATCCGCCGGCGACGGCTGACGGACCCGTCCCCGCCGCCCCGTCCGACCGTGGAAGGGAATCATGAACGACATCGCTGAATACGGCGGCGAACTCACCGCACCCGTCCACTGCCGGGAATGCCACGTCGCGTACTGTCCGCCTCCTGAACCACCACCGGGTACGCCGTTCGGTGCGGAAGTCGTATGTGTCGTCGGCGACCGGATCGTCGTGGTCAGCGAGGACGGAGAGCACTGGCGCCTGCCGCGCGGTGCTCACGAGCCGCGTCAACGGTGTCGCGACACGATGCGCCGAGGGGTCCGTGAGGAGGCCTGTGTCACGGTGATGGAGTGCCGGCTCCTCGGGTTCAGCCGGTACGTCTGTGTCCGGGGCCCGCAGGAAGGGCTTGTGCTGATCCGCTCGTTGTGGCGGGCGGAGGTACGACTGGCTCCGTGGAACCCGCGCGGCGAGAGCGCCCGTCGCCGTCTGCTGTCCGTGGGAGAGGCGTTCCGGTCCCTCACCATCCCCGATGGCCTCGGCCCTTTCTACCGGCGGCTGTTCGCCCAGGCCGTGGTCTCGCGCACCTCCGTCCACCACCTCTGACCACCCGGTCACCCACGCGCCCGGCACCGAGGGGCGGTCTCGTCGAGACCGCCCCTCGGTGCGTGTGCCCGACCGCCGGAAGAGGTGCGAGGTGCGAGCCCCCACACGACCGGACACCCCTCGGACGCGGTCCGAGGGGTGTCCGGCACAACGGGTCGGTCAGCGGTACGCCGATGCCACCAGAGCCTTCTGCTCGCCGGCGTGACGCCGGGCGGAACCCACGGCAGGGGCCGGGGCCTCCGGCCTGCTGACGCAGGCGACGGGACGTCCCGCCACCCGGTGCAGTTGCGGCGTCACGAAGGACCATGCCCCCTGGTTCTCCGGCTCCTCCTGGACCCAGCGCACCTCGGCACCGGCCGGGAAGCGTGCGAGCTCCGCACCCAACTCCTCGGCCGGGAACGGGTAGAGGCGCTCCAGGCGGACGATCGCGGTGTCCGACAGGCCGGCATCCCGCCGGTGCGCGTCCAGGTCGTGGAAGACCTTGCCCGAGCACACCAGCACGCGCCGGATCCCGGCGGTGTCCGCCGTCTCGTCAGGTATGACCGCACGGAATCCGCCGGTCGTGAACTCCGGCAGACGGGAGGTCGCCGCCTTCGAGCGCAGCATCGACTTGGGGGTGAAGACGACCAGTGGCCTTTTGTGCTCGTCGAGCGCCTGCTGCCTGAGCAGATGGAAGTAGTTGCCCGGCAGCGAGGGCATGGCGACGGTCATGTTCCCCTGCGCGCACAGCTGGAGGAAGCGCTCGATCCTGGCGGACGAGTGGTCCGGCCCCTGCCCCTCCAGGCCGTGCGGCAGCAGCAGCGTCACCCCGGAGCGCTGCCCCCACTTCTGTTCGGACGACGAGATGTACTCGTCGACGACCGTCTGGGCGCCGTTGGCGAAGTCGCCGAACTGGGCCTCCCACAGCACCAGGGTCCCGGGCCTGGCCACTGAGTAGCCGTACTCGAAGGCCAGCGCGGCCAGTTCGGACAGCATCGAGTCGTAGGGCGTGAAACCCGCCGCCTGCGCGCCGAGGGAGTTCAGCGGTGTGTGCTCCGCGCCGGTGTGCCGGTCGGTGAGCACGGCATGGCGCTGGCCGAAGGTGCCGCGGCGGGAGTCCTGCCCGGCCAGCCGCACCGGAACCCCGTCGAGCAGCAGGGAGCCGAGGGCCAGGGCTTCCGCGGTGGCCCAGTCGATCGTTCCCGCGTCCGGCATCTTGGTACGCCTCTGGAGCTGCGGCAGCACGCGCGGGTGCGCGGTGAAACCCTGCGGCAGAGCGGTCTGGGACGCGATGATCTGCCGTGCGGTCGCCTCCGTGATGGCGGTCGCCGTCGGAGGTGCGGTCCCGTCCCCGGCGTTCGCGGGGGTGAGGGGCCGCGGCGGCGGGGAGGCGGGCTGTGACGCCGCGCGGGTCTCGGCGAAGGCCCGTTCGAGGTGGCCCTGGTAGTCGCGCAGCGCGCCGTCCACCTGCCGCTCGTCGACGTCCCCTCGGCGGACCAGTGCCCCGGCGTACAGCTTGCGCACGGAAGGCCGGGCGTCGATGCGGTCGTACATCGCCGGCTGGGTGATGGACGGGTCGTCGACCTCGCTGTGGCCGTTGCGCCGGTAGCAGATCAGATCCACGACCACGTCCTTGTGGAACGCCTGACGGTAGTCGAAGGCCAGACGGGCGACCCTCACGACGGCCTCGGGGTCGTCCCCGTTGACGTGGAGTATCGGGGCCTCGATCGTCCTCGCCACATCGGTGGCGTAGGTGCTCGACCGACCACTGGCGGGCGAGGTCGTGAAACCGACCTGGTTGTTGATGACGACGTGGACCGTGCCGCCGGTGCGGTAGCCCGGCAGCTGTGACATGTTCAGCGTCTCGGAGACCACGCCCTGACCGGCGAACGCGGCGTCGCCGTGCACGACGACCGGCAGCACGGACGATCCACCCTCCCCGGTACCGTCTGCGGCCAGCTCCTGCTTGGCGCGCACGACTCCCTGCGCGACCGGCCCCACGATCTCCAGATGCGACGGGTTCGCCACGACGGAGACACCGATCGTGCCGCCGTCCAGGGCGCGATAGGTCCCCTCCGCGCCGAGGTGGTACTTCACGTCGCCGGAACCCTGGACCGACCGGATGTCCACCGCGTCCTCGAACTCGTGGAAGATCTCCGCGTAGGACTTGCCGATGATGTTGGCCAGCACATTGAGCCGGCCGCGGTGCGCCATCCCGATGACGGCTTCCCCCACGCCCTGCCCGATGGACCGGAGCAGCAGGGCGTCCAGCAGCACGATCGCCGACTCGCCGCCTTCCAGCGAATACCGCTTCTGGCCCACGTACTTGGTCTGCAGGAACGTCTCGAAGGCCTCCGCCGCGCCCAACCGGTAGAGGATCTGCAGTTGTTCGCCGCGGTCCGGCCGCGGCTGCGGCGATTCGACCCGCTCCTGGATCCACCGGCGTTCCCGGGAGGTCTGGATGTGCATGTACTCGGTACCGACGGTGCGGCAGTACGACTTCCGCAGGACGTCCAGCACGTCGCCGAGGGCCATGGTGGACCGCCCGGCGAACCCGTCGACGACGAACTCCGTGCGCAGGTCCTCCTCCCGCAGCCCGAACGCCGTGATGTCGAGCTCCGGGTGCGCGACCGTGCCCGCCGGCGTGAGCGGGTCGGTGTCGGCCACCAAATGTCCGCGCACTCGGTACGCGTCGATCAGCGCGGCGACGCGCACCGCCTTGACCGCCGCCTCGGCCGCGCTGTCATGCGCGGCCGTGGTTCCGGGGCGCGGCTGGTGGCCGATCGCGGTGGCCGGGACGGCGAAGAAGTCCCTCCACGTCTGGTCGACCGAGCCCGGGTCCTCCAGATAGCGCTTGTACTGTTCGTCCACGAGCCATTCGTTGAGTCCGAATTCCAGCCCGTGGAGCACCGGCTCCCCGGCGCGTGATCGCGACACCATAGGGTGGTCGCCTTCTTTCCTCACTCAGAGCGATGGATGGTGGACCCGGCAGGTCTCCTCGGCCGCACCCATGGCGTCCAAGGACCTCGGTTCCACTGCTCGTCGTTGAGGCGAACCCATCCGCCGTGTCGCGCCATCGACGCTACGACGTCCCGGGAGCCGGAGGAGAGACCCGGACATGCCAGAACAGCGGCACATCCGGACATCGCGGGGGCGTGTGCCCCGATCGGCACCGCCCGTCGTGTCCTGATGTGAGGCTGTCGTGGCACACGCTGTTATGCGCCGCGCATGGGAAACCGCCATAGCCTCCTTGCGCCAGTGAGCCGACGGGCCGACGGACTCGGCCGCGACGACTCGCGAGCTGTCGTGCGTGGTCCCGCCCACCCGGCCGGCCACCGACGGTGACCCCACGACGAGGAAAGAGGCGTACTACGCCGTGCCACCCCAGCCGAGCAGTGCCCCAGCCGTGCCGACGACGGGTGACACGGGCCCGAGACGTCCCGTGCACGCCCGCCCCCGGTCGCCCCGGGCCCCAAGAGCCGGGCGTCCGCTGCTCGGCCCCACCTGGTTCGCGGCCGTCATGGGCACCGGGATCGTCGCCAACGCGGCGGTCACCCTGCCGCGAGCCCTCCCCGGGCTTCGGGACGCGGCCACGGTCGTCTGGGCGGGTGCCGCGCTGCTGCTCGTCGTACTCGCCGCCGGATACGTCCGGCAGCGGGCGCTGCGGCTGCACGCCACCGATCCGACCCTGTCCCAGTTCTTCGGCGCCCCGCCCATGGCACTGCTGATCGTGGGCGCCGGGACGCTGCTGCTCGGCAAGCGGATCATCGGGTCACGGGCGGCGCTGGACGTGGACTGGGCGCTGTGGTCGGCCGGTACCGTACTCGGCCTCGCCACCGCCTGCACCGTGCCCTACCTGATGGTCACCCGGCACCGCTTCGCACCGGACGCGGCATTCGGCGGCTGGCTCATGCCGGTGGTGCCGCCGATGGTGTCGGCCGCGACAGGGGCGCTGCTCGTCCCGCACGCACCGGCCGGGCAGCCACGGCTGGCACTGCTGCTGGCCTGCTACGCGATGTTCGGGCTCGGCCTGGTGGCGATCCTGCTCGTGCTGGCCATGGTGTACAGCCGCCTGGTGCACCACGAGGCCCCCACGGGTGCGGTGGTGCCCACGGTGTGGATCGGCGTGGGAGCGCTGGGCCAGTCGGTGACGGCGCTGGGCGCACTGGCCACGGCGGCCCCGAGCGCGCTGCCCGCACCGTACGCGCGGGGCGCGGACGTCTGCGCGCTGTTCGGCGGACTCGGGGTGTGGGGCTTCTCCATGCTGTGGCTGGTGCTCGCCGCGGCGCTGACGGTACGTGAGGTCCGGACGGGACTTCCCTTCGCGCCCACGTGGTGGTCCTTCATCTTCCCCCTCGGCGCCTGCGTCACCGGCACCGGCACCCTCGCCGTCCGCACCGGCTCCCAGCCGTTCGTCTGGACCGCCGTCGCCTTCTACGCCCTGCTCGTCGCCGCCTGGGCCCTGGTGGCCTGGCGCTCCCTCCACCACGCCGCGGGCCACGCGGTGAGACCGGGAGGCCGGCAGTGACCCATCGCCCGCTTGCCGCTCCGCCGACTCGGCAGCGATCGGAGGACCGTCAGTGACCGTCAGGCGGCCCGGATTCAGTTGTTCACGGACCCGCAGCTGAGGTTGACCACGGTCCCCGTGATGGCGCCCGCCCGGTCGGATGCCATGAAGGCTGCCGTTTCGGCGACTTCGGCCAGCTTCGGCAGCCGGCGGAGCGCGGTACCGCGTTCCATGTAGGCCTTCACCGTGGAGCTCCCCTCCGGATCGGGTGCGGCGTCATCGATCATGCCCCACGAGACCCATGCCTCCGGGATGCCGTCCGGACGCAGGCAGACGACACGTACGCCGCGCGGCCCGACCTCACCCGCCAAGTGCCGGGAGAGCAGTTCCACTGCGCCGCAGGCGACGCCGAAGCCTCCGGTCGCGTGGAAGCCCTGGTCGCGGCCGGACAGGTGGGCTGCCGCGGTGGAGAACGTCACGATCACGCCAAAGCCCTGTTCGGACATGTATCGGGCTGCGGTCGTCGCGGTCACGAAGTTGGCGGTGGCCGCGGTGGTGATCGGCGTCAGGAAGTCGTCGACGGACATCCCGGTCAGTGGTGTGCCCTGCAGGTCCCCGCGGATGCTGACAGCGTTGACGGATACGTCGATCCGGCCTGTCGTCCGGATCACTTTGGCAGCGTGTCGTTCGACTGCCTCTTGGTCGAGCGCGTCGACCCGGTCGACGTCCGCCCGGCCACCGGCGGACTCGATCTCTTCGGCCAGCTCCTGCAGTCCCTCCACCCTGCGCCCGGTGAGGAAGACTCGTGCTCCCTCGCGGCCGAAGGTCCGGGCCACGGTCCGCCCCACCGCGCCGCCCGCGCCGTAGACGACTGCGATCTTGTTCTCCAACAGCATGTCCCGGTCCCCTTGTTCAAAGTCCGCGTCGAACTAGCGGGCACCATAGACGCTGGCACTGACATGCGGACTCGCGTCTGCAGTAAGGAGAGCTGTCGACGCCCAGAGAACTCCTGGCGGAACTCGTCGTACCGGGCGCAAGCGGACCTGCCGCGGGAGCCCGGTTTCGGCTCGGGCATGACGTGTTGGCGCCGCCTGGCTGGCTGGACATGCAGTGCGCAGGCGGCGGAGGCACAGCTCGCGTCTAATACGTCGCGGAGACGACTGCCCGGTAGAGAGCCTGATGAGCAAGGTGCTGAAACTCGTCTCCGTCGCTCAATTCCCGTATCACCTCGGTGCAATAGAGGAGATGTTCCCGCCGTGTCGTCCGGTCGAGGGCGACGGGGCTTTCCGCACCGCGGGATGCCGCTCCCAAGGAAGTCGCGAGCAGAGCTGGGGGCGCTGTGAGCCTCAGGACTCGGAGCACGCGGGAGAAGCCGTCCGCAAGGTCGATTCCGCCCCCTATCTCCTCGAGAATCCCTCCCAGCGGATGCGCCGGGCCCCTCGTGTGCGCATTGCGCAGCATCCGGCAGCAACGGTCGAGGGCGTCCAGGTCCACCTGGCTGATGTCGACGGGGTGAAGGTAGGGCAGGGGCGGGTCTGCCGAGTGACTGGAGCGGCACTCCCAGATCAGGTGACGGAGCCGTGGCGGGAACGAGCGCAGGATTCTTCCGTAACTCGAGTACGCGGCGTCCACCACGTGGATCTGGCCGAGCGGAATTTCCAGTCGATACCAGTAGTGCAGGGAATGCAGAAGCGGATCCTCGACGGTACGGAACTTGGAAGCGAACACGGGGTCTTCCGGTACCAGGGTGTGTGATGGAATCTCCGACTCCATTTCGCACGGTGGGGCCTAGAGGTCGGTGGTGAGACTGTAGGGCATCGGTGCCGGCGAGCGTCGCGCGGTGTTGCGAAGTGTGGGTAAACGTGATGCGTGCGTACGCAAGCAAGCGATGGGGTGAGATTGACACTGTGGCGCGTGTCAACCTTGTGGAAGGTGCGCCGCCGAGTCAGGTGGGCCGCCGTGGCGCCGGCCGGCCCGCGGGCGGAGCCCCGTTCCCGCGGTGGCAGCCAGGCGCGACGCAAGCGGTCTGATTAGGCTGAATGTGACACCTACCTGTCGGTGGTCCTCGCCGCGGAACCATCGACGGCAGCCGATCTGCAGTCGACGCCGGACCGCGGGCGTCGCTCGCGTGACGGGACTGAGAATGGGCAATTCTTCTGCGAGCCGCCTTCCGCCCGGCGACGAGAAGATCGCGGGGTTCGTACTCGATCGCCACGGCCTGGTCTCCGCTTGGAGCGCCGCAGCCGAGGACCTCTTCGGCTACACATCGTCCGAGGTCGTCGGGCGGCCGGCGGCCGAGTTGTGGCCGGAGGCGTTCGCGCACGGCTCCGGAGGTGCCGAAGGGCCGACGCGGGTGGTCCCTGACGGTCACCGTGCGGTACCGGCCCGAGGCGAGGGACCATTCGCCGATGTCGTCCTCCACATGTCGCGACTGCAGGAGCCCGGAGGCCAGGGGGCAGGGGGCTCCGTGGTCGTCGCGGTCCCCGTGGGCCCCTGCGCGGCCGCGGACGGGCAGGCGCTCTTGGAGGCGCTGTTCACGCAGGCGCCGATCGGCATAGCGGTCTACGACCGGGACCTGCGTGTCGTGCGGGTCAACACCGCTCTGGAAGCCGTCCACGGATTCCCCGAGGAACACGCCCTCGGCCGGACCATCACCGAACTCCTGCCGGGGCTCGATGCCTCGGCGATCGAGCGCAGGCTCAGGAAAGTGCTGGAGACCGGGCAACCGATCGTCAATGCGGTCCACCACGGGCGCACACCCGCCGACCCTGACCGGGACCATGTGTGGAACGTGTCCTCCGTGGTCCTGACCGGCCCGGACGGCCGCGTCCTCGGCGTGACGGACCTGATCATCGACATCACCGACCGGTACCAGACGCGTGAGCGTCTGTCGCTCATCGGCGAGGCCGCGGTCCGCATCGGTACGACGCTCGACGTGCAGCGCACGGCGGAGGAACTCGTGGAGATGCTGGTCCCGCGATTCGCCGACGTCGCGGTGGTGGACCTCTTGGAGAGTGTGATGGCCGGGGCGGAGCCGGAGCCGGAGCGGACGTGCACCGGTCCGGTCGCGGTGCGTCTTGTCGCCCGAGGGGCCGGGAACCCGGCTGTCTTCGACGGGCTGGCGAAGGTCGGGGAGTCGCGCAGGTACCCCCCGGACTCCCCGCATGTGCAGAGCCTCACCGACGGGCAGCCGAGGCTGATTCCCGATCTCGACCTGCATGCCGCATGGCGGCGGCATTCCGCCGACGAGCGGATCCAGCGCATGCTCGATTACGGGATCGGCTCCTTGATCCTCGTCCCGGTGCTCGCCAGGGGCGCGACCTTGGGCTTCGTGCATCTGTACCGGAGCCACAAGAACCCCTTCGAGGCGGATGATCTCGTTCTCGCTCAGGACGTCGTCGCGCGCGCCGCCGTCTGCGTGGACAACGCCCGCCGCTACACGAACGAGCACGTGGCCGCCCTCACCCTCCACGCGAGCATGCTGCCCCGCAGCGTCGCGGACCAGAGCGCGGTCGAGGTGGCCCACCACTACCGGCCGTCCCGAGTGCACGCGGGAGCCAGCGGCGACTGGTTCGACGTGATCCCGCTGTCGGGCGCCCGGGTGGCCCTGGTCGTGGGCACGGTGCCCGGTGAGGGGTTCCAGGCGGCCGCGTGCATGGGGCATGTCTGTTCCGCGATCCGTACCTTGGCGCAACTGGACCTCACCCCCGACGAGTTGCTCGGTCAGATCGACGAGATGGTGCCGCGTCTCCTGGAGCGCGAACACGCCACCGGGTCCGCGCCCGTGGTGGAGGCGCTGAAGGGTGCCACCTGCCTGTACGCCGTCTACGACCCCATCTCGCGACGGTGCGTCATGGCCAGTGCCGGCCATCCCCCGCCCGCCATCGTCCGCGAGGCAGGGGGCGTCACGTTTCCCGATCTGCCGGTCAACAATCCGCTCGGTCTGGGGGATCCGGTGTTCGAGCCGCTCGACATCGAACTCGGCGAGGGCAGCACCCTGGTGCTCTGCAGCCAGGACGTCCTGCACCGCACCGACAGCACCGACCCCCTGGTCTCCCGGCTCGGCACGGTCATCGCCGGCCGGAGCCGTCCGCTCGACGACACCTGCGGCGCGATCGCCGAAATGATCGCTCCCCACCTCACGTCGGACAACGGTCTGGCGGTTCTCCTGGCCCGGACGCGCACCCTGGACCCGGAGAAGGTGGCCACGTGGACCGTGCCCCCCGTCGCGGGGGCGGTGGGCAACATGCGCTCACTCGCGCGACGGCAACTCGACCAGTGGGGCCTGGAGTACCTGGCCTTCGACATGGAACTCATCGTCAGTGAGCTCATCACCAACGCCATTCGTCACGGCCAGGATCCGATACGACTCCGGCTGGTGCTCGACCGGACGCTGATCTGCGAGGTCAGCGATGCGGCAAGCACCTTTCCCCACATCCGCAGGGCGGCCACCACCGACGAGGGCGGACGCGGGCTCTTCCTGGTCGCCCAATGCTCCCATCGCTGGGGAACCCGGTACCTTCCCGTCGGCAAGACCATCTGGGCCGAGCAAGTGCTGGATCCGGTCGCGTCCTGAGAATCTGACTGGCTGTCAGGGATGCCCGGTGGCGGTCCGGCGGCGCGCGAGAATGATCCCCCCGAGCCTGCTCTCGGCCGATGTGAGGGTTTTGTGGTCCTCGACGGCGAAGCCGGCGTCGTCGAGCCACGCGATCAGCCGGCCGTGCTGCCGGCGATGGACATGGACCTTCATCGGGTGGCCGCCGTAGCCCTCGGTCTTCAACCGCGACTCGTCACCGACGTGGAAGCCGAGCAGCAGCGGCCCACCGGGCCGGATCACTCGCCGGAAGTGCGCGAAGACCGAGCCGATCTCGTCGTCGGGGACGTGGATCAGCGAGTACCAGGCGATCAGCCCGGTCATCGAGGCGTCGGCGAAGCCGAGGTCCGTCATGGAGCCGAGCTCGAACCGGAGGCCGGGGTGGTCGCGTCGCGCCACCTCGATCATCCCGGGCGACAGATCGATCCCGAAGGCGTCCAGGCCCAGTTGACGCAGGTGAGCCGTGACCCTCCCCGTCCCGCATCCCACGTCCGCGACGGGCCCGCCGCCTTGGGCACGCACCTTTTCGGCGAACAAGGCGAGGACCGCCCGCTCCTCGGGCGTCTCGTCGAGGAGGTGCCTGGTCAACTGCGCATAGCTCTCGGCGACGGTGTCATAAGACGTCCGCGTGTCTTCCAGCCAGCCGTCGGCGTTCAGTCCATCTGCCACGACCGCAGGCTACCCAACGCGGTCCCCGTCCGGTTTCCGGTTTCCGGTCGGCCGCGGGCCGCGGGCCGCGGGTCACGCCTGCGTGGCCGGCAGGATGGTGAAGTTGCCGCGGAAGACGTTGTTCGGGTCGTATTCCGCCTTGATCCGGCGCAGCCGCTCCAGCGTGGCGGGCGGGAAGGCCTTGGTCAGCGCGGAATCCTGGGCGTGGCTCTCGAAACTCAGGTACAGGCCGTCGAAGTCGATGTCGTCCCAGCGCCGGAAGTCGGCGGCGCTGCCGCGGGGGACCACGGCCAGGGAGAAGTTCTGCGTCCGGTGGGCGTAGGCCGTGGCATCGGCCGGAGTGTCGTTGACCGCCCCGCCCACGCTGCGTATTTGGAAGTAGCCCGTCTCGCCTTCGTCGAACATCCGGCTGATGACGCCGGTGGTGCGGTCGTCCAGGTGTTCCACGAGTGCGGAGCGGAAGTTCGGGCCCGCGTGCCCGTCGTGCGGGTTGTTCTGCGGGGCCATGAACGCCGCGTACGGGGTGATGGCGGCCTGCTGGTCGAGGACCGGCGCCAGATTCAGGAAGGCTTCCAGCGCCTTGGTCGCGCGGCCGGTGTCGTCGTCGGCCCACAGGATGGTGGTATGGGCGATCCTCCGGCCGCCCTGGGCCGCCACGACGAGAAACGGCGTCAACTCGCGAGGGCTGTTCTCCGTGAGGTCGCCCCACGCCCGCAGGAAGGCGCCGAGGTCTCCGACCTCGTGGGCGAACCGCGCGTAGATCACGTCGCCGAGTTCGACGGCCTCGATGTCGAAGGACGTGACGATGCCCATACTGGCGCCGGCTCCCCGCAGCGCCCAGAAAAGGTCGGGGTTGGTGTCCGCGTCCGCGCGCACGACCCGCCCGTCGGCCAGCACCACTTCGGCGCCCTTGACGTGGTCGATGGTCAGTCCGTACGAACGGGACAGGAAGCCCACACCGCCGGCCGTCGCCAGTCCGCCGACGCCCACGTCTCCGAAGTCACCGGAGCTGATGGCCAGTTGTGCCGGGGCGAGCTTCTGCGCGACCTCGCCCCAGCGGGCTCCGGCCCCGATCCGGACCAGACGCCGCTCCCGGTCGATCACCTCGACGCTCTTCATCGCCCCCAGGTGGATGACGATGCCGCCGTCGTTGGTGGACCTCCCACTGATGCCGTGGCCGCCGCTGCGGACGGCGAACGGCACGTCCTGCGTCCGGGCGTAGGCGAGTGCGTCGGCCGTCTCGGCCGCGTTCGAGGGCCGCAGCACCAGACCGGGTGCGCCCGCGGTGAAGTAGGTGGAGCGCACGCTCGCGTAGGCGCGGTCGCCGGGTTCCACCGCCCGCGCGGCCAGCGAGGCGGGCAGGGCCTCGTAGCCGATGCCCGGAATCCGCTTGGCGAGGGCGGCCGCGGATCGTACCGGGCCGGTGCGGGTACCGGCCGAGGCCCGCTCGGCGGCGACGGCCTCGCGCACGGCGGGTGCGATCTCCTCGCCGAAGACGGCGATGTCGGACGGGTTGTCGGAGCCGAGGACGATCGTGTCGAAGCCGTGCTCCAGGACCAGCGGGAGAATGCGCTCGATCCAGTCGTCCGCCGGGCCCTGCCACGGTTCTGCACCCCGCCCGATGCCGCCGAAGATGTTGAGCACCCGGCGGATCTCACGCGGGTCGCGCCCGTTCTCAGCCGCCGCGTCGTCGATGATCTTGTTGCTCTCGCCCATGTCCGGCGAGCTGACGTAGTTGATCGTGGGAATCCAGCCGTCCGCCTTGGCGCCGGTCAGACGGAGCATGCGCGGCTTGTACGCGCCGAGCCAGATGCCCATCTCATGAGCCGGGGCGGGCCCCCGCTTCGCGCCGTCGACCGTGTAGTACGTGCCCTTGATGCGCAGCGCCGCGCGTTCGTTTTCATCCCATATGCCGCGTATGACGTCGATCGCCTCGCTCAGTGCGCTGACGCTCTCGCCGATCGTGCGGTCCGGGCCGCCCATCGCCACAATCGCGTCCCGGAAACCGCCCGCTCCCAGGCCGAGTTCGACGCGTCCGCCGGAGAGCAGGTCGAGGCTGGCGGCGGCGCGGGCCAGGACCGCCGGCGGCCGCAGCGGCAGGTTGGCCACATTGGTGGCCAGACGGATCGAGGTCGTCCGGGCTGCCACCCAGGACATCAGGGTCCAGGTGTCCAGAAAGCCGTTCTGGTACGGATGGTCCTGGTACGAGACGAGATCGAGGCCGACCCGTTCGGCGAGCAGGGCGAGGTCGACCACCGCCTCCGGGTCGCGGTTGAGCGGTGTGACGAAGGAGCCGAACTGCAGGTCGCGGCCGTAGTCGGGCATGAAGGTCTCCAGGTGTCGGCCGTTGTCTGGTGGCATGTCCGGCCTATCGGCGGGCACGGCGCAGGGCCGGATCGCGCGCTGGTCGGTGCAATGCGGCAGAAAGCCGGTGGTCATAGGGGAAAAATGGACCGCGGTCCGATCGGATTTCTACCACGGAAATCGACCAGGGTCTATTTCTGATCCCGCTGCGACAATGGTGACCGGTCAGACCGGTCTGACCGGGCCTACGGCTGGAGTATTAGGCCCTTTTCCCGATGTACATCGGCCCCTGGGTTTGCCAGGATCAATCCTGTGCCCGCGAGCCGGTCGTCCGCAATCCGTCATTCGAATTCGCGCGAAAATCGCCATCGAATCCCTCCGGAATTCGACAGGCGCGATGAGGGAAACTATCCGTCCACCAGACCGGAGCGCCACGCCCACAGCGCGATCTCCACCCGGTTGCGGGCGGCGAGTTTGGTCTGGATGTTCCCCAGGTGGGTCTTGACCGTGCCGAGGGACACGAAGAGCGCGGCCGCGATCTCCGCGTTGGTCATGCCGTCGGCCACCAGCCGGACCACCTCGGTCTCACGGGAGGACAGGTCCGACGTGGCCGGGGACGTGGTCCGCGGCGGCTGGACGCCCCTCAGCAGCCGGACCGTGATCGCCGGGCTCACCAGGGCCTCGCCGGAGTGGGCCGCCCGCACAGCCTCGGTGAGCAGCACCGGACCCGAGTCCTTGAGGAGGAAGCCACAGGCACCGCTGTGCAGCGCCTCGTAGACGTAGGCGTCGTCGTCGAAGGTCGTGACGACCACGATCTTGGGGGCGGCGGCGCCGGCCCGGTTCAGTTCGCGCAGCGCCTGCAGCCCGTCCATCCGCGGCATGCGGATGTCCATGAGGACGACGTCCGGGTTGAGCTGCCGGCTCAGCTCCAGGGCCTGGACGCCGTCCTTCGCCTCGCCCACCACCTCGATGTCGTCCTCGGCGCCGAGGATCAGGGAGAACCCGGTGCGGACCATGGCCTGGTCGTCCGCGAGCAGTACGCGGATGGTCATCGTGCGCCTCCTGCCGGGAAACGGGCCCAGACGGTCCAGCCCTCCGGGCTCCTGGAACCGGCGGTGAGCGAGCCGCCGAGTGCCGCGGCGCGCTCGCGCAGACCGGCGAGGCCGTAGCCGCCCCCCGACGAAAGACCGACGCGGCCGCGGCCGTCGTTGGAGACCTCGACCGTCACCGCGTCGGGCCGGGTTTCGCGGCCCACCAGGATGTCGAGGGCCCGCACGTCCTCGGCGTGCCTGCGGACGTTGGTCAGGGCCTCCATCACCACCCGGTGCACGGCCGACTGGACGTCGATCGGCACGTCGTCGAAGTTTCCGGCGATCCTCAGCCGCACCTTCACGTCGTCGCCGGTGGTGAAGTGGTCGGCGAGGGCGGCGATGTCGTCGATCGTGCCCATCGGCGTCAGCCGGGCCTGCGAGCCCGGTTCGTGCAGCAGGGCGACCATGCGGCGGATGGCGGTCATCGCCTCGTCCCCGGCCGCCTCGATGCGCTCCAGGGCGGGGAGCACCGCCTGCGGCTGCTTGGCGGCGACGCTCTGGGCGGCCTGGGCGAGCACCACGATGCCGGTGACGTGGTGCGCGACGTAGTCGTGCAGGTCGGACGCGATGCTCGTGCGCTGCGCCAGCTGCTCGGCGATCGCCTGGCGCCGGCGGCCCGTCTGGAGCATGCGTGCCCACAGGCCCGTGGCGCAGGCGATGACACCGGCCAGCGCCAGGGCGAGGGACACGACGGGGGTGATCCTCGCGGTGGAGTACTGCAGGGGTTGCAGGACCATGCCCGCCAGGAGCAGCGGGACCGCGAGCGCGGCGCGGACGGGCTCCGCCCGCCAGGCGGTCAGACCGATGACCAGCAGGGTGACGGCGGCGACGGTGAGCCCGAACGGCAGGGCTTCGTGGACGCTGGAGACGGGGTTCATCGTCGCCACCAGCACGACCGCGCCCAGGGCCAGCGCGCAGGTGCCCAGCGCCCGGCCGGACAGCCGCCAGGTGACCGTGGCGACGGCAGCCGCCAGCAGGATGACGGACGGACGGGCCAGGCCCAGATGCAGGTCCACGATCCCCAGGCCCAGCAGGACGCCAAGGCCCGCCAGCCCCACCACACCGCGCACCAGCCGCTCCAAGAAGCGGTTCGTGCTGTTGTCCACGCCTTCGTCTTCCCTACGGTCGTTCCCGGCTCCGGCTGCCCGGACGAGCGGTCGGCCCTCCGCGGTCCTCTCCAGTGTCACCGAAGCGCCTCGGACGCTCCTGAGACACCGCTCACTCCGCTCACCGCGGGAACCGCCCGATGGCGCCCGGCCCCGGCCGGGTCCGCCAGCGGGCCCCGGTCCGGGTTCCCGGTTCGGGCAGGGTCCGGGTCCGTGGTCATGAGGTCCGTGCCCGCGCCGAGCACGGCCACTTCGAGGGCGGTCAGCGTGTAGACCCGGGCCGAGCGCAGCAGCCGGTGCAGGGAAAGGGACACGGGGTGCCTCCTGTGGTGGTGGGCGGGTGGCCGGCCGGGGCCGGGAAGGGCGGCACTGACCGGCGCGCTCATGCGAAGCTCCGCTCGGTGGCCGTGGTGCGGGGAGCCGGGCGCAGGGCGCCGCGCACGAGTTCGTCCAGCAGCGCGGGATAGCTCAGCCCCTGCTGCGCGAACATCTTCGGGACCTGGGACTGCGCGGTCATGCCCGGCATGGTGTTGACCTCGTTCAGGACGGGACCGTCGGCGGTGAGGAAGAAGTCGCACCGCGCGACCCCGCGGCAGCTCAGTGCGGTAAACAGGGCCAGGGACGCCTCGACCAGTTGGTCGTGCTCGTCGGCGGAGAGCGGGGCGGGGAGCAGGAACCGGGCCCCTCCGTCGTACTTCTGCTCGGTGTCGAAGAGGCGTCCGTCGTCCAGCACGATCTCCAGCGGCGGCCCCACCGTCAGGCTGCCGTCCGCCCGCCGCAGCACGGCGAGGTCCACCTCGCGCCCGACGACCAACTCCTCGACCAGGACCCGGTCGTCGAGCCGGAGGGCATCGGCGAGTGCAGGTGCCAGGTCCGGGGCCCGCATGACGAGGGAGACGCCGTGGCTGGATCCGGCGGCGACGGGCTTCACCACGACCGGGCCGTCGAAGACCACCTGGTCCGCGTCGTCCGCCGTGACCAGGCAACCGGGGGCCACGGCGACGCCGACCGCCTCGGCCACCAGCTTGGTCGCCCACTTGTCCATGGCCAGCGCGCCGCCCCGGACCCCGGCGCCGACATACGGCACGTCCGCCAGGTCCAGCAGCGCGGCCAGCGTGCCGTCCTCGCCGTACGGGCCGTGGACGGCGGGGAAGGCCACGTCGCAGCCGGCCAGCAGTCCCAGGGCGGCGGACAGGCTCTGCGCTGCGGTGCCCGCCAGCGGCCGTCCGCCGGCGTCCTGCCACAGTCCGTCCCGGCCGATGGTGAGGGCGAGGACGTCGTAGACGGCCGGGTCGAGCGCCGAACGCACCGACGCGGCGGACGCCAGGGAGACCTCGTGCTCGCAGTTGCGGCCGCCGCCGATCACGGCGACACGGACGCGGCCGGGCTGCTTGGGCGTGGTGCGCGTCATGCGGCCACCGCCTGGCGGTGGTGCACGGTACGGCGCAGGCGCGTGCCCAGACCGGTCACGATCTCGTGCTCCAGGGTGCCGGACCAGTCGGCCCATTCCCCGACCGTGGGCTCCCCGCGGTCGCCGGGCCCGAAGACGGTGGCGATCTCGCCGGACATGGCCGGCCGGTCACCGGTGTCGATGATGACCTGGTCCATGGAGATCCGGCCGGCGACGCGGCAGCGGCGCCCACCGAGGAGGACCTCCGCCCGGCCGGACGCGGCGCGGGGGAGGCCGTCGGCGTACCCGAGCGGCAGCAGGGCCAGATGCGTGCGCCGTGCCGCGGTCCAGGTGTGTCCGTAACCCGCGCCGGCACCGGCCGGCACCGCGCGGACCGACACCACCGGCGCGGTCAGTGTGAGGGCGGGGCGCAGCCGGGTCGTCCCGGTCGGGTCGATGCCGAAGAGCCCGGCGCCGACCCGGGCGAGGTCGAAGCGGGTCCGAGTGTCGGTGAGGGTCGCCGACGTCGCGGCCAGATGCCGCCACCGGGGACGCAGCCCGGCCTGCGCCGCGGTGGAGACCGCGGCCCGGAACAGGGCGAGGGCGCGGTCGGTGCACGGGTCACCGGGGGTGTCCGCGCAGCCGAGGTGGCTCATCACGCCCACGACCCGCACCAGGCCGTTCTCTTCCGCCTCCCGCGCCCGCCGGCACAGCTCCGGCCACGCCCCGGGCTCGGCGCCGTCACGGCCCATCCCGGTGTCCAGCTGCAGATGGAGCCGCGCCGGGCGGCGCGTCCGGGAGGCGGCACGCACCACGGCGGCCAGGTGCTCGCGTCCGGGAACGGCCAGTGAGACACCGGCCCGCAGTGCCTCGTCGAACGCGGCGTCCACCGGGTTGAGCCAGCTGAGAACCGGCACCCGGAATCCGGCACCCCGCAGGAACAGCGCCTCCTCCACCGACGCGACGCCGAGCGACGTCGCGCCCGCTCCGAGCGAGGCCGCCGCGGCCTCGGCGGCGCCGTGCCCAAAACCGTCGGCCTTGACCACCGCCATCAGACGGGTGGCCCGCGCGGCGAGGAACCGGGTGTTCGCGGCGATCGCCGCAAGGTCGAGCGTCAGCTCCGGACGGTCTCCCCGCCCGGGCCGCCGGAGCGGCTCGGCGGCGCGGACGCCGGAAGCGATCGGTGGTGCGCAGTGCATGCGGTGGTGCCTTTCATGGGGTCGCACGACCGGGCCGGTGCCCAGGGGGCAGCGAGGGCCCCGGGCCGTCCGGAGTGCCGGGTCCGAGCCCGCGGTGCCTCGCGCGACCGGGGGTGTTCCGGCAGGCCGGGTAACGACGCCCGCGAGCCCGGTCCACGAGATGGGGTTCATGACCGGAAGGCTATGAAGCCCGTGCCCGCACCGGCTTCGGGCAGAAGTCGGACCTGTCCTGCGGCACTACGACTTTCGGCCGAGTGCGGACATAGGCCTTGGGTGGGAGCGACCGGGTCACTCGCCCGTCGTCACGACGGGATGATGCGCACCGCGCTCTCTCCGCCCATGGCTTCCGCCTCCTGGATGTCGCGGGCTGCGCGGTGGACGACGACGTTGCCGAGAGCAAGCGACAACTGCGTCAGGAGGACGTTGACGCCATCCTCCCAGTCGACCGGGCCGGCGCTGGGGCGGACGATGATCAGCTCCAGTACGTCCGCGGCATGCGTTGCCGTTCCCTCGATGACGGCGCCGCTCAGCGAGAGGTGTTCCGGGGCCGGGTGGAGGTGGGCGCGCACGTGTTCGCGGACCGTGTCGACGACACGGCTGTGCAGATCGGTCAGCTGACGCAGGGCGCCCCAGACGATGTGGCTCGCGACGAGACGTACGGGCTCCCCCCTGCGCCTGGGGGCGATGAGGCCGAGGAGACCGAGGCGGAAGAGCGCCGTCTCCAGCTGGGTCGTCGTCACCGCGGCGTCCTTGGACAGTTCGTCGGGAGTGAGCGGCCGGCCGGGGTCGGCGGTGTGCTGATCGACGAGTGCGGTGAGGAGCCGGCCCGAGGTTCCGGGGACCAGGGCGGACAGGGGGGTCCGGAAGTTCACGACGCGTCCCCGGGGAAGGTGCCGGCGGCGATGAGGGTGAGCGCGGCGCTGGACATGCGAGGCACTCCGTTTCCGAGGAGGGAAGGAGGAGGCGAGGAGGAAGTGAAGGGGGTCTCGCCGGCTTCGCGGGCAGTTGGCATCGACGACGAAGCCGGCGAGAGTCTGATGTCCGGACGCTACGGCCGGCTGTCCGGGATCCCGAAAGGCCGGCCGTTCATGACCGCGGTGACGGACTCGTCGAGAGTCTCGACCACCTGGAGGAATCCGGATTCGCCCCACAACGCCAGGCCCAGAACGGCGATGAACACCGCCGTCATGTGCACGGCTTCCGAGAGGTCTCCGCCCGAGAACGCGCGCAATGCCCACCCGCCCCCGCCGGCCCACGCCCGCGTCGCCTCGGCGATGGCGAATTCGAGATGGAGCGGGGCCGCGGCGGCGACTTCGTCGGCGAGCCGGACGAATCGACCGGGATTCCACTGCCTGCCGGTCAACTCCGTGATGCCGATGGTGGAGCGCAGCAGGCCATTGAGGACGGAATACACCTCTGTCCAGCCGTCCGGGCTCAGACCGGCCAGCGCGTCCCGCACCGCGATGGCGTCGTGGTGGGCATAGCCCCGGACAACGTCGATCGCGCGCTGGTGGGAGACCTTTCCCGCATGCTCGCTCATATGGCTGACACTATTGCCTACGAGAGCGGCGGAAATCGGTCTCCCGCCGCAACGCGAATCGGGAAATGGCACTAGGACTTTCGGGCCTCGGGGATTTCAGGCCCCGGAAGCGTCGAGCATGGCATCCCGGTCGACGACCTTGATGCGCTCACGCCCCTCCGGCAGGCCCAGAGTCCGCTCGTGGGCGTCCAGGCGGTGCCAGCCCTCGCGCGTGGTGTACCGGATACCGCGCTGCTCGAGGAGGTCCACGACGGCGTCGGGATCCGGGACGGGCGGAGCCGGCAGCCGGCCCGCCGCGTGGTCCTCCAGGAGGCAGGCGACCGTCTCGTTGGCATCGCCCTTGGTGTGGCCGATCAGGCCCACCGGCCCCCGCTTGATCCACCCTGTCACGTAGACCGAGGTCATGGGCTCTTCGCCGTCGAGCACGCGGCCCGCCGCATTAGGGACCGTCCCCGAGACCACGTCGAAGGGGAGCTTCGGGAGCTCGTCCGAGTAGTACCCCACCGCCCGGTACACGCTCTGCACGTCCCAGTCCGTGAAGTGTCCGGTGCCACGGGCGTTGCCGGTGCCGTCGAGCTCGGTCCGCTCCGTCCGTATGCCGGCGACGCGGCCGTGGTCGCCCAGGATTTCCACCGGGGACTCGAAGAAGTGCAGGAACAGCTTGTGGGGGCGGTCGCCAGTGTCGCGGATGGCCCAGTTCTCCAAGGTCTTCGCGACCATGTCCGCCTGCTTGTTGGCGCGCCGGGTGGCGATCGAGCCCTCGTCGTAGTCGATGTCCTCGGGGGCGACGATGACCTCGATGTTGGGGGAGTGATCGAGCTCCCGCAGCTCCAGGGGGGTGAACTTGGCCTGCGCCGGGCCGCGGCGGCCGAACACGTGGATCTCCAGCGCCTTGTTCTGCTTCAGGCCGTCGTGGACGTTCGGCGGGATCTCGGTCGGCAGCAGCTCGTCCGCCGTCTTGGCGAGGATGCGGGCAACGTCCAGAGCGACGTTGCCGACGCCGAGGACGGCCACCTTCTCCGCCGTCAGCGGCCAGTCGCGCGGGCCATCGGGATGCCCGTCGTACCAGGAGACGAAGTCCGCGGCACCGTAGGAGGCATGGAGATCGATCCCGGGAATGTCCAGCGCCCGGTCGGAGCGCGCGCCGGTCGAGAAGACGACCGCGTCGTAGAACGCGCGCAGATCGTCCAGGTTGATGTCACCGGGGTAGTCGACGTTGCCGAACAGCCGCAGTTGCGGCTTGTCGAGAACCTTGTGCAGAGCCTCGACGATGTTCTTGATCCGGGGGTGGTCCGGGGCCACGCCGTAGCGGATGAGACCGAACGGTGCGGGCATGCGCTCGAACAGGTCGATGGACACACCCGGTTCCCGTGCGGACTCGGATTTCAGCAGCGCGTCCGCCGCGTATATCCCGGCAGGGCCGGCTCCGACGATGGCTATACGGATGGGACGTGACATGGAACCAATTCCTCCCGGATGGCGACACCGCGGAACGAGCCGGTAACTGCTTTTCCGCGGCGGCACCGACTGTATCCGACCACTCCCCGCGTCTTGGAACCGGCTGATGGTCCTACGACTTTGTGCCCGGCCGATTGGCACTTCCGGTGCATGGCCCATGACGTATGGCCCATGCACTCGGCGGCCGGATGAAAATCGGACCTGGCGCCGTAAGGTGATCCAGGTCATTCCGCGGAGGGGACGGCAAGCTGTGCGGCGCAGGCCCTGCGCTCCGCTTCCCGGCTGAGTTCCGGCAGATGTTCCTTGATCCCGCACCGGACACTGACGCCGATGGGGCCCTTCCCCCAGGTCGTGATCGTCCCGCGGACCGTGCCGCCCGCGCACGTGACGGAGAACCGCGCCGTCACGAGTCGGACCCCCTCCGCCTCGACGAACCGGCCCCGCTCCGTGGTGTCCGACTCGTTGATCATTTTCCCCGTGCCGGCATCGTCATCGAGGACGAATCGGGTACCGATCGGCTCCAGGGACTCCTGCGACTGGTCCTCCAGCGCCGCCAGGGCGTCGGCAGGATCCACCCCCGCCTCGACGGCCGTGGGTGAGATCTCGGCGGTCAGCGGCCGGATCAGCCTCGGCTCGGGGGGACTTGCCGAGCCATGTGCCGGAATCCGGATTTCCTTCGCGTCCGATATCGCCACCAGGAGCCGTCGCTGTACGACCGGTCGCCACACATAGCTGTCCCCGTCGCACCGGGGGGCCGTATGCGACGGCGACGGCGACGACGACGATGTCCGGGTGCCCGCCGCGTGCGGCGGCGGCTGCTCTTGCGCGGTGCAGGCGGTGCAGGCGGTGAGCAAGGCGGCGACGCACGCGACGGCCACTGACACTGCGGATCTCAACGCGACTCCATGCATGCTGCGGCGGCCCCATAAGGCCTGGTGGCGGCCAGTGTGACAGGGCGGGGAGCGCATCGATCAGGGGGGTCGGCCCACCTCAGTGAGGTGTCCGTGCGGCCACCGCACGGGTGACTGCCGTCACGTGCGCCGGACGACCAGCACGGCGAGATCGTCGAGGTGGTTCATCGCGATCGCGGCGTCGAGGACCCGGTCCGCGGTCTCCTCGGCGTTCAGCCCGTCGTGGAGGGCTTGGGCGGCCAGTGTTCCGGTCTGCTCCAGTCCGGCTTCCAGCGAGAGGTCCGGCGCTTCGACGACGCCGTCGGTGACCATGACCAACGCGCTGTCCTTGTCGAGCGTGAAGGTCTCCTGCGGGTACTCGGCGTCGGGGAGGATACCCAGGACCGGACCGCCGGGCAGCCGGCGGACGTCGTGGCTTCCGTCGTCGTGTGCGCACATCAGGGGCACATGACCGGCGCTGGCGCCGGTGAGCCGGCCGTTGCGTGGATCGAGGTGCAGCATCGTGCAGCTGGCGAACCGCGGTGCGTCCATCTCGACGAGCAGCTGATTGGTGTGCTTCAGCACGGTGCCGGGGTTCGGCTCATGGGCGGCGAACGCGCGCATGGCGCCCCGTACCTGTCCCATGAAGGCGGCCGCGTCCACGTCGTGCCCTTGGGCGTCGCCGATCTCCAGTGCCACCTCACCGTCGGGCATGAGGAAGCCGTCGTACCAGTCTCCGCCGATCTCGAGACCGACACCGCAGGGCCGGTAGCGGGCGGCGACCTGCAAGCCCGGGAGTCGCTCGGGCAGTGTCGGAAGCATGTGCTGCTGGATTGCCGTGGCCAGCTCGATGTGGGCCTGCTGCGATCTGATGCGCCCCAGCGCCTGGCCCGTGAGCTCGGCCAGGGTGAGCATGAAGGCCCGCTCGTCCGGGGAGGAGCGGTGCCCGCTGTCGTAGGTCACCAGCCAAGCCCCGAGCGGCCGGTCGCCGCCGGGGCCGAGGGGAGTGATCGACATGGCGACGTCGGGGCCGGGCCAGGGCGGCAGCGCGGCCCCGTACGGCCAACGGCGGAGGTAGTCCTCACGACTGGGCATGAACTGCGGCTCACCCGTGCGGATCGCATCAGGCAGCGGGAGCTGGTCGTCCAGCGACACGCAACGCAGGACGTCGGCCTGCGGCGTGGAGAGTCCGCCGTCGGTGGAGACGCGGATCCGCCCGTTGTCGACGAGTGCGAGCGCCGCACCGGTACCGCCGAAGGTCGCGGCGAGACGTGTCAGGACGACCTGCCGCAACTCCTGCTCGGTACCCGTGGTGATGAGTGCGGAGGAGAATGCGGCGATGTCGTCGGCGCGGCGCCGCTCGGCCCCCAGGGCGGCCAGCATCTTCTTTCGGCGGGCCTGGTACTTGGTGTCGTCGCGGATGATGCCGAAGACCTGCTCAGGGCCGTCGTACCCCAACTGGATCCGCCGCGTCTTGCAGGCCAGGTGGTGCAAGGGCCCGTGGTCGGACCGGAATCGCAAGCCGGTCCAGGGGCCCTCGACGGCGTCCGAGCCCAGAAGCCGCCGCAGGGAATTCCGGTCGTCGGGGTGGACGTGCCGGACCACCCAGGGCAGAGACACCGGGGCCTCCGGGAACAGTGCGCCCACGCTGGACGCGCCTCCCAGCCACTCGAGCTCCTCCACCTGCGGGTGATACACGCACAGACCAAGGCCTGCGGACCTTGCCGACAGCCGGAACGGGATCAACAGGCTGCCGAGGTCGTTGTGCACGTTCAGCGAGTGCACCCACACCAGCTGTTCGCCTACGGGAGTGGTGACCGGCTGCGCCTGGACGAGGGTGACGATGGAAGCCCTCCCCGGCCTGGGAAGCTCGAGCACCTGCATGGCCACCCTCTGATTGCTCGCGTGGGTCACTATGCGCTCGACGACGCTCCGCTGGCTTGCGGGCACCAGATCCGCCAGATATCGGCCTGCACACTCTTCCGCCGGCTTGTGGAGCGCCGTGGCCAGCGCCTGGTTCACGGAGCGGACGATGCCCCCCGGGTGCACCAGAGCCGACGGCTCGGCCATTCGGAGGAGTTCGTCCGAGGCGTCCACCTGATGCTCCCTCGCGATCGCCGGGAGATCACTCTCATGACCCAATAGTCAAATCTAACCATTTGGCACGATTATCGACACTTGAGGGTCAATGGTCATAAATCGTGCCTGACCTGCTCTTTTCGATATGTTTCCGGCGACTGGTCACGCCGGGTGGAGGGCCGTCCCTGCCCGCCACCCGGAACCGGAACGCCTCCGTACGGAGCGTGCCGGGGATCCGGGGATCCGTGGCTCAGGACGCGGGGACCGCGACGGCGGCGACGAGGGCGCCGAGCACCTCCCTGAGCTGCGCGACCGCTTCGGTGTCATCGGCCGGGTGGGTTTCGGCGACGCGGGTCACAGGGCTGGGTATCGCCAGTTTGACGTCGTCCAGGATGGCGGCGCCGGCGATACCGGCGGACTTGCGGGCGTCGACCCGGGCCGTCACCCCGGCGACACCACGAGCATGTACGTGACGTACTGCAACGTGAACAAGCCGAACGGCGAGCTCACGGTCGCCGCGCCGGGGCGGCACACCGCCGATAGAGTGATCAACACGCGCCCCCTCCCGGCGTGGATGTCTCCGGGCCGGACGCCGGGCAGGTCTATCGGGAGAGGTGACGGCCGCCATGGCCGGACGGTTCGGTTACCGAAGGATCTACGAGGACATCTCGTCGCGGGACGGCAAGCGCGTGCTCGTGGACCGGCTCTGGCCCCGCGGAATGAGCAAGGAGCGAGCCCACCTGGACGAATGGCTCCGCGACGTGGCGCCGTCGACCGACCTGCGCCACTGGTACCACCACGACGAGGAGCGCTTCGCGGAGTTCCGGGACCGCTACATCGGTGAACTGGACGACGCCGACCACCGGCCGGCCGTGGAGCACCTGCGGGAGCTCGCCGCCCACGGCACGGTCACCTTGCTCACCGCGACCAAGGACCTCGACCACAGCGAGGCCGCCGTACTCGCCGAGTGGCTGGACAGCGCGGGCACCGCGAGCCGTTAGCAGCTTCTCCGGTCAATGCGGAGAAGAAGTCACTCCGCTGTTTCGTGCGTGTGAAAGATTCGATTTTTCGTCGAATGCCGAATTCGACTCGCGTTGACGGGTGACAGGGGGATCCCGCGGGCGCGGTCCCGTGCCCGGCCGAGCCGGGTTCTGCGTGGACAGGTGCTGTTCTGGCGGGAGTTGTCCGGTCGTCAGCCTGCCCGGTGCAAGCTGAATGGAGCCGCACGCTACAGGCGGGGACCTATTAGTTCAAGCCCTTTACATTTCCTCCCCGGGGATGGTCGGATGCGACCCATCGTCGACTCTGGAGGTAATGTGCGAGCCCCACTCGCCCGAAGATCCGCAGCGTCAGTTGCCGCAGTTCTCGTTGCCACCCTGATTTCCCCTGCGGCGGCTCACGGTGCCGCTCCTCCCTCCCCGGTCGCGGCGACCCCGGCTGGAAGCGTTGCTCCTCAGCGTGCTCCGGTCACGGTGACGTTGATCACGGGCGACAAGGTGACGTTCACTCAGAACATCGCTCGGCAAGCTCCCTTGCTGGACGTCGAGCGTGCCCCTGGGGCCACGGGGGCGGTGCGGGTGGCCACCGAGGGCGGTGACACCTTTGTGTATCCCGACGAGGCCATGGCCTACATCGCGACCGGCCGGCTCGACAAGCAACTCTTCAACGTCACCCAGCTGGTGGCCCAGGGCTATGACGACGCGCACACCAGTGCGCTCCCTTTGATCATTACTCACACCGAAGGCTCGTCCGCTCTCAAGTCCGGTCTCAAGTCCGGTGCCTCCAAGGGGGCGTCCGTGTCGTCGCCCGGCGCCGGGCTGCCGGGGGCGCAGACCACGTTGGGCCTTCCCTCAGTCCGTGGGGAGGCCGTTCGCGCCCGCCGGTCGGAGGCCGCCGCCTTCTGGTCCGCCCTGACCGGCGGTACCGGTGGCCAGGACGGCCGGCGGTCGGCGGCGAGGGCCGGTGGCAGCCCGGACGACGATGCCGCGACGTCGTTCGCCGCAGGGGTGGACCAGGTGTGGCTGGACGGCAAGGCGAAGGCGGCCCTGGCCGACAGCACGGCGCAGATCGGCGCTCCCGCGGCCTGGGCCGCCGGGGGTACCGGCGCCGGCGTGCGGGTCGCGGTCCTGGACTCCGGGGTGGACGCCACCCATCCGGACCTGGCCGGCCGCATCGTGGCGTCCCGCAGTTTCGTCCCGGGCGAGGACGTCGTCGACCGGAACGGCCATGGGACCCACACGGCCTCCACCGTCGCCGGGACCGGCGCCGCGTCCGACGGCAAGGAGCGGGGCGTCGCCCCTGGCGCGGATCTGCTGGTCGGCAAGGTGCTCGGCGACAGCGGCTCGGGCGCGATATCGGGGATCATCGCGGGCATGGAGTGGGCGGTGCGGACCGAGCACGCCAAGGTGATCAACATGAGTCTGGGCACGCCGGCGTGGCACACCCAGGACGATCCGCTGAGCCAGGCGGTCAACCGGCTCAGTGCAGAGACGGGCGCGCTCTTCGTCATCGCCGCGGGCAACAGTGGGAACAGTCCCTACAGTGTGAGCGCGCCGGGAACCGCGGACGCCGCCCTCACCGTGGGCGCGGTGGACGGATCCGACCACCTCGCCGACTTCTCCAGCGCCGGGCCACGCCTCGGCGACGATGCCCTCAAGCCCGACCTGACCGCTCCCGGTGTGGACGTACTGGCGGCGCGCTCGCAGTACATGAACGACGGGGGCGAGGGCTACTACCGCTCCGACAGCGGCACTTCCATGGCGGCGCCCCATGCAGCGGGGGCTGCGGTCCTCCTGGCCCGGAAGCACCCGGCGTGGACCGGGCGGCAGATCAAGGACGCGCTGATGAGCACCAGCGCCCCGACCCCCGCCTACAGTCCGTACCAGGCCGGTTCCGGGCGGCTGGACGTGGCCGCGGCGTATCTGCGGGACCAGGTCGTCGCGACCGGGTCGGTGGACGCGGGACTCGTCCCCTGGTCGTCCGGCAAGCAGCCGAAGCCGGTCGAGCGAAAGATCACCTACACCAACACCACCGACCGCCCGATCACGTTGCGGCTCTCGGTGGACCGCGGCGACTCTCCCGCCGGCGTGTTCGTCCCGGCCGTCGACCACGTCACGGTCCCGGCGCGCGGATCCGCGGCGGTCGGTCTCGTGGCGGACCCGAAGGGCCTGGCTCCCGGCCAGTACGCCGCCCAGGTCACCGCCCGTTCCGCGGCCGGTGCCGTGCACACGGCCCTGGGGCTGTCCGTCGAGTCCGAGAAGTACGGACTGACCGTCCACCTGAAGGACCGGGCCGGCAAGCCCGTCAGCGGCGAGGTCGAGATCACCGGCGCCGACGGCAGGACCACCGTCATGTGGGTCCCGGACGGCACGCTCACCAGCCGCTGGGCCCCCGGCTCGTACACCGTCGTCTCCACGCTCGACGTGGAAGGCCGCCACGGCCCGCACTCCCTCGGATACGCGGTACTGACCGTTCCCGAGCTGGACCTGACGGCCGACCGGACCGTCGAGCTCGACGCCTCGCGCATACGCCAGGTCAAGGTGGCGACACCCAAGCCCACGGTCGTCACCACCAGCAGGATCGACCTGTTCCGCTCCTTCACCTCAGGCAAGCCCACGCCCGACGACCGGCAGGCTCTGCACGAGATCCTCATGCCATCCGCCGCCTACGACAGCCTGTGGGCCCTGCCGACCAAGGGCAAGGTGAAGAAGGGCAGTTTCGTCTTCACCACCCGGATCCGGGCCAAGCAGACCCCACTGAAGATCACCTACGGCGGACGCCGTCTCGACGACACACTGCTGCTGCAGCCGGGATCCCCTCGGTTCCGGGACGGCACCGTACACGTGGACGCGGTCTTCGCCGGCGGCGGCACGCCCGCCGAGTACGCCGGCCTGACCGCCCGCGGCAAGGCCGTGGTCGTCCGCAGCAGCGCCGCCGTGGCCCCCACGAACCAGGCGGCCGCGGCCCGCACCGCGGGCGCGGCGATGCTCCTGGTGGTCAACGACGGCGACGGCCGCAAGAGCGACTGGTACGGCGCCCCGGACGGCACGACGACCGGGCGGATCCCGGTGGCCTCGCTCACCATGGACGAGGGCGAAGCGCTGATCAAGAAGATCAGGGCCGCGGGAAAGAGCCGGACAGCACTGGCGGTCGAGGCCCATCCCGCGCCGAAGTACCTGTACGACCTGGCCGATTACCACCAGGGAGGCGTCCCGGACGACCCCTCTGCCGCAACCGACCCCGGCAGCCTCGCCCGCATCGAGAACGACTTCGCCCCGCCCGCCGGCAAGCAGGTCGTCGAGAGCCGGGAGGACAGCCCGTCATACGAGTACTGGCCGGCCGCATACCCCTACGCGGTGTTCGGGTCGGTGCGGGTTCCCTCGTTCCCGAAGGAACCGGCCGCCCCCGGGCACCGCACCGACTGGGTCTCCGCCGGGAACGGCGTCAAGTGGCAGCAGTACGCGGTCGTCGACGGCTGGTCGACCTTCACCGACATCGTGGGCTTCCGGCCGCGCAGTGTGCACAGTGAGCACTGGTTCGGCCCCGTCATCCGGCCGCGGATGGTGAGTTTCGAGGTCCCGCACCGCGTCGGCGACGCCATGGGCGGAATGATCGCGGGCTTCGGCGACGGAGGGTCCGCGCACAGCGGCGACACCGGCATGATGTCGCGGAGCTTCGCGCTCTACCAGGGAGACACACTGCTGACGCAGAACGGGCCACGGCCCGATTTCGGGGTGGGCGGCCTTGCAGCGCAAAAGCTCCCCTACCGGCTCGTCGCCGACACGCAAGGGAACGCCGAGTTCACCCCCTATTCCACCACCACGCACACCGAGTGGAGGTTCCTCTCCGGCACCGCGGAAGATCAGGCCATCCCACTGGCCCAACTCGACTACGGCACGGACCTGGACCTCGCGGGGCGGGCGGAGCGCACGTCGGCCCTCTCCGTGCAGCCCGTCGTCGTCGGCAGTGACGCCGCAAGGGACGCTGTCTCCTCGGTCGAGCTCGAGGTGTCCTACGACGACGGGGCATCGTGGCGGACGCAGGCCCTGAAGGAGGACAAGGGCACCTGGCAGGCGCTGCTCCACGCGCCGGCCCGGGCCGCCTACGTGTCGATCCGTGTCACCGCCGAGCAGCGCAACGGCGGCGGCATCACGCAGACCGTCACCCGGGCCTTCGGCCTCAAGTGACCCTCGCGAGCGGTCGGCGCCCACGCCGGTGACGGCGTCGGGCACCGGCCGCTCGTCCGGATCGCGGCCCGCCTCCCGGCGGCCGAAGACCCCGGCCTCCGGCGTACGGGATCTCAGGCTTCCGGCGCGGCCTGGGACAACCGGGCCGCGGCGTCCACGTGCACAGGGAGGCCAAGGCGTTGTGGCGGATCGGGAGTTGTGGCGCGGCTACGATGCGCCCATGGCGGAGCAGTTGTACGACCGGTCCAGCCGCGAGTGCGCGGTCGGGCATCTGGATGCCCGGTTGCGGACGGCGGTTCTCGCCGAGGCCGAGAGCCGGCTGCTCGGTGACGTCGCGGCAACCGTCGTGTGCTGCGTGGAGACCCGCAGCGTGCCCCGACGCCGAACCGGCTTCGCGCGCCTGCTCGGCGGAAAGGCACTGCCCGAAACGCTGGCAGCGGCCGTGTTGCTGCCCCGGCATCTCCTGGTCGCGGTCTCCGACGCGAACACCGGCGGTGTCACAGCGCTTTCCGGGCGACTGGCCGAGATGACGGTCGCCGAAGTCGATCCGCGACTGGCGATCGACAGTGGGGTGTCGCTGTTCGCCCGCTGGTCGGACCAGCCGGAGGCCGGATCGATCCACCTCGCCCTCGGCGACGACCCCGCCGGGGCCTCGTTCCGGGAGCACCTGCGGCATGCCGTCGAGACGGCGAAGGGCAGTTGAACCCACCACTGGGACGCTCCGCGCCCCGTGACATCCGCCGGGAGCACGGAACCCTACTGGTGGGTGGTCAACCGGGTTCCGAACGTGGTGACCTCGATGAGCCCGTCACACGGCTGCAGACCGGGCTTCGAGAGGGCGATGGGGTGTGCGTCGCCGGGGACTCTGACCTCAGCGCTGACGGGTGATTCGACGACCACGGCGGTGCAGCCGACGAGGGCCGCGGCCTCGGATGGCGTCAGTCGGGTGTCCGGTCGGCGGTGTGGCGCAGCGTTGCCTCGGTGGCCTTGAGCCTGGCGAGCAGGGTGGTCAGGGAGTCGTTCCAGCGTGCGGTGCCTTGCTGCTCGGCGAGGAAGGTGCGAAGGGCCAGGATCTCGTCGGCGGCGAAGGATTCCTGACCGGGGTTGTAGGCGAACTGCAGCAGCGCGATCTCCAGCTCGTCGTATCTGGCGTGATCCGTCGTGGACAGCCACGAGCCCAGTGCCAGGGCCGCGGTCCCCTCGTCCGCGGTGCATCGCAGGCTGACCGAGGGCACTACGGCGAACTCGACCGTGGAGACGCCGTGCGGCGTGATCAGGACCACCCGGGCGTGCGTCGGTGCCGTCTGGACCGTCTCGAACCGGCAGGTGCCGCAGCTGTCGTGGCAGTCGAGGCGCGTGAGGGCGGCGTCGCCCGGCCCCGTGTCGGCCTGCGCGGCGTGTACGGGGTGCTTGCATTCCCCGCAGACAGGCATGGTGTCTCCCGTTGGTTCGCTTCGATGCGGTGTGAACCCTTCGGAGACGTCAACAAACGGAGAGTGCCTTGTCATGCCCGCCCACGGCCCACGGCCCGCGGGCGGCCGGCGCGTGCACAGGTGCGACCTACGGTGTCGAGACCGACAGTGTCTCCTCCAGCTTCGCAAGCGTCGCCCCATGACCGAAGAGGCCGGCCATTCCCCCCGAGTGCAGGAAGACCGTGCGCTGTCCGGGGCGCACCTCGCCTTCCTCGATCGCCGCGAGGAGGCCCGCCATCGCGCGCCCGGTGTAGATCGGGTCCAGCACGATGCCCTCGGTGCGGGCGGTCAGCGTGAGAGCCGCCAAGGTCGCCTCGGTCAGTGCCGCGTACCCCGTGCCGACCTGGTCAAGCCTGAGCCGCAGTGCTTCGGGCGGACAGTCGCCGCCGGACAGGCCGGAGGCCAGGTCGGCCACCGCACGTCCGGGATCGGTGACGGCTCCGCAATGGACTCCCAACACGCGTGACGTGCCCAGCGGACCGAGTAGGCCCGCCATCGTGCCTCCGGAGCCGACCGCGACGACGACCGTCGCCAGATCGGGTGCTTGCGCGAGGAGTTCCCGCCCGCACACTTCGTATCCGCGGGCGCCGGAAACGCTCGAACCCCCGAAGGGGATCAGCGACGGCACAGCGCCCTGTCGCCGCAGCCGTTCGACCACGTCCCCGGCGACGGAGGCGAGTTCCTGATCGTCGGCATCGCCGGCCCAGACGACCGTGGCGCCGAAGAGACTGTCGAGCGCGAGGTTGCCGGACGTCGAGGATCCGGGTGCCCCGGACAGCACGAGGACGACCTCAAGTCCCAGCCGCGCCCCCGCGGCGGCGGTCAGGCGTGCGTGGTTGCTTTGCGGGGCCCCCATGGTGACCAGGACGCTCGCGCCGTCGGCGAGTGCTTCTCCGCAGGTCCACTCGAGCTTGCGCACCTTGTTCCCACCGCCGCCCAGCCCGGTGAGGTCGTCTCGTTTCACCCACAGGTCGTCAGCGCCCAGACCGAGTGCGAGGGCCAGTCGCGGCATCGGTTCCAGTGGAGTGGGCCACGTCCCGAGGGCGACCCGCCGCGCAGGCTGACTTTCCGAGCTCATCGCCATCCTCGTCTCTCGCGGCTGCTGCGAGTCATCTTGCCACCGCGGTGGTCCGGAGACGCCCCCGTGGGGTGCCCGCCGGTGCTCTTGCCGGAAGCGCACCCGGCACGCCCCCCCGCACGGCACCCCGGCCGCGCTACCGCGCGTGGAGGTGGGTGCGGAAGAAGCGGATGGCGGCACTGGTGCTCGCCTCGAATCCGGCGAGGTACGGGTCGAAGTGGCCGCCGGGTACGAGGACGAGTTCCTTGGGCTCCAGGGCGCGTTCGTAGGCCCGCAGGGCCAGGTCGGTGGGGGCGACGGTGTCGTGCGTGCCCACCAGCATCATCAGGGGGGTGGGGGAGATCTGGTCGATCCAGTGGCCGGGGTCGTAGGACCGGAAGCGCCGGTTGGACTGGACGGTGACGCGGTTCTCCCACAGTCCCTCGGGCGCGCTGTGTCCCAGGTAGAAGTCGATGGCGTCGGTGGCGCGGTAGGACGCAGTCGTGGACTGGTCGTCGCTGACGAATGCCTGAGTGGCCGGCGGTTCGCCCTGGGCCTGGGCGAGTTGGTCGGCGGCGAAGGACTCCTCGAGCCGGCGTGTCAGGTGCGGCGGAACGCGCCGCCGGCCGGTCTCGGAGCCGCTGACCGTGGGGACCTGGGAGTAGACGGCCTTGATGCGCCGGTCGGTGGCGGCCAGGACGAGGGCGTGCCCGCCGGAGTAGCTGGAGCCCCAGAGGCCGATGCGGCCGGCGTCGACGGTGTCGAGGGTCTGCAGGTGGGAGATGACGCGTCGCCAGTCCTCGATCTGCTGGTAGGGGTCGATGTCGTGGCGCGGTTCGCCGCCGCTGTCGCCGAAACCGCGGTGGTCGTGGAGTGACACCGCGAACCCGGCTTCCGCCAGCTCGCGGGCGATGGGCTCGATCCCGTGGTACTTGGTGCCTCCGAAGCCGTGCGACATGGTGATGGCGGGGTGGGGTCCGGTGCCGTCCGGCAGGTACAGCCATGCGTGCAGCACGGTTCCGTCGGGGAGGTGAATGTGCTCGTCGGTGCGCTGAACCATGAGGAATCTCCTTACGAGGTGATGACCTTGCGGGATGGATGGCGGCGGGCCCGAGGCCGTCGAACGCCCTGATGAAGTTACTTGCAAAACACAAGCGCCGGTGTCAGGGTAGAACGTATCGCTTGCAAATTGCAACAGACATTCACTGAGGAGTCCGGCTGATGCGGAAATACGAGACGATAAGGACGGAACTGAACGGCGGTGTCCTGTGGGCCACGATCGACAACCCGCCCCTCAACCTGATCGACGAGCGGTTCGTCGGGGATCTGATCGCACTGCTCGACGACACGCAGGCCGACGGCGACGTACGGGTCGTGGTCTTCCGCAGTGCCGATCCCGACTTCTTCATCCCGCATGTGGACGTTCGGCGGATCGCCGAGTACACCACGGTGGCGGCGACGTCCGGTGGCCCGGACGACATCAGCCTCGGGGCGCTGTACCGGCGCCTCAGCGAGGCCCGCCCCGTCACCGTCGCGGTCCTGGAGGGCAGGGCGCGCGGCGCGGGGGCGGAGCTGCTCTACGCGTGCGACATGCGGTTCGCGTCCCTGGAACGCGCCGTGATCGGCCAGCTCGAAGTGGGCACCGGCCTCGTCCCCGGCGCGGGCGCCATTCAGCAGCTCGTCCGGCTCGCCGGACGAGGCCAGGCCATGCAGGTGATCCTCGGATCCGACGACCTCGACGGACGCGAGGCCGAGCGGATAGGCCTGGTCAACAAGGCACTGCCGGACGAGGAGTTGATCCCCTACGTCGGGCGCCTCGCCGCACGCGTCGCGGGATTCCCGGAGGCCGCGGTGCGGCTCGCCAAGCGCCGTATCAACGCCGCCGCCCTCCCGCTCAAGGAGGACGTCCAGGTCGACTCCAGCCTGTTCCAGATCCTGGCACGCGACCCGTCCAGCGGCGCCCGGATCGGCGCCCTCATGCAGCGTGGCCTGCAGGAACGCTCCCGAACCGAACTCGACCTCGGCGCGGCGCTCGGCGAGCTCTGAGACGTCGACGCCACCTTGACACCGCACTACTGAAAGGGGCTGTCATGCCCGTCTTCCATGCCCACATCCCCGCGGGCCGCTACTCGCCGGAACAGAAGCGAGCACTGGCCGACGCGCTCAACCAGTCACTGGTGCAGGCGCTCGGAATCCCCGAGGGCGACCGGTTCATCATGATCGGGGAACACGGTGAGAACGAGTTGTTCCTGGATCCGACGTTCATGGACATGCGGCGCAGCGGCGATGCCATGATCATCACCCTCATGCTGGGCGCACACCGGCCCCTCGAAGACAAGCGGGCGGTCGCCGCGGCCATCAACAGACTGGTCGTCGAGGCGCTTCATGTCTCACCCGACGACATCTTCATCGCACTGATCCCGGTCCCGAACGAGAACTTCTCGTTCGGCAGGGGCGAACTCCAGCTCGCCGACGTCGCACCTCGCTGGTGAACTCCCCGGCCGGCGTGACCGCCGCGGTCACACGGATATGAGCGAACCGATGATTCCGTTCGCCGCCGGAGACCGGCGATGCTTGGTGCGTCAGGGTCCGACGGTTGCGTCCTTTGAAGTGGGTGTACGGATTCGACCGGATCCCGGATGTGTTCCGGCAGTGCCGGGACAACAGCACCCCGCTCCGTCGTCGTGGTCGGGAGCGGGGTGCTTCCTTTGCCGCCGCCGGGCTCCGCCGGATTCAGGCGGGCAGTCGCGGGACGCTGTCGATGAGGCGGCGCGTGTAGGCGTGTGCGGGGCGGCCCAGCACCTGGCCGGTGTCGCCCTGTTCGACGACGCGGCCGCGTTCCAGTACGGCGGTGCGCTCGCACAGGGACGCCACGACCGACAGGTCGTGGGAGACCATCACGAGGGTGAGCCCCTGTTCCTGCTTGAGCTCCGCGAGCAGGTCCACGACCTTGACCCGGGTGGTGACGTCGAGCGCGCTGACGGGTTCGTCGGCGAGCAGCACCCGCGGGTGGCACACCACGGCCCGCGCGATGGCGATCCGCTGGCGCTGCCCTCCGGAGAACTCGTGCGGATAGCGCTGCAACGCGTCGGCGGGCAGGCCGACGCGTTCCAGGGCGGCGGCCGCCTTCGGCATGGCGGTGGACCGGCTGTCGATGCCCAGGGAGCGCAGCGGCTCCGCCACGATGGCTCCCACGCGCCGGCGCGGGTCGAGCGAGGAGTAGGGGTCCTGGAAGACGCACTGCACGCTGCGCCGGAAACGGCGCATCTGCCCGCGGTCGCGGAGTGAGAGGCCGGCGCCGTCGAAGTGGACACCTCCGGCGGTGGGGCGGGACAGCCCCAGCAGCAGGCGCAGCAGCGTCGTCTTGCCCGCCCCGGACTCACCCACGAGGGCGAGGCTTTGCCCCGCCTCGACCGAGAGGGAGACGTCCCGCACCGCGTCGGCGCTGTTCCCCCGGTGGCGCAGGGTCACGTCCCTCAGTTCCAGTACGGGCGTCACGGTGCGCTCCTCAGGTCCAAAGCGGACTCCAGCTGCCGCGCGCTGGCCACGAGGGCCCTGGTGTACTCCTGGCGAGGGGAGCGGATCAGGTCGTGGACCGGGCCCTCCTCGACGGCGCGGCCGTCCTTCATCACCATGGCGCGGTCGGTCACCCGGGCCACGACGGCGAGGTCGTGGCTGACGAAGAGCACGGCCATCCTCCGCTCCCGTACCAGGGCGTCGATGAGGTCCAGCATCTCCGCCTGCACGGACACGTCCAGCGCGGTCGTGGGCTCGTCCGCGATCAGCAGAGCGGGGTCGCAGGCCAGGGCCATGGCCAGGGCGACGCGTTGCCGTTGTCCGCCGGAGATCTCGTGCGGGAACGCCCGGGTGACCCGTTCCGGCTCCGGCAGGCGTACTTGTGTCAGCGCGTCGCGCACGGCGTCGCGCAGCGCGGCACCCTTGAGGCCGGTGCGCCGGGCCAGCGGTTCGGCGATCTGCCGGCCCACGCGCATCAGCGGGTCGAGCGCGGTGAGCGGTTCCTGGAAGACGATGGCCGCGTCGCGGCCGCGTACCGGGGTGAGCTGCCTTTCGGGGGCGCCGACGATCTGGGTGCCGGCCAGTTCGATGCTGCCGGTGGCGGTCATGCCGTCGGGCAGGAGCCCGAGGACGGCGAGTGTGCTGAGCGACTTGCCGGAGCCGGACTCGCCGATGAGACCGAGGCGTTCACCGCTCCCCACGGTGAAGGAGAGGTCGTCGATCAGCACCCGGCCGTCGGCGGTCCGGACGGTCAGGCCGCGTACGTCGAGGAGGCTCATGTGCGCCTCCGGCGGGTCGCGGGGTCGAGGGTGTCCCGCAGTCCGTCGGCGATCAGATTGACGCCGATCACGAGCAGGACGAGCAGGATGCCGGGGGCGAGTGCCCCGGCGGGGGCGGTGGTGAAGGTGGCCTGCGCCTCCTGGAGCATGCGGCCCCACGAGGCGTTGGGCGGCGGGGCGCCCAGGCCGAGGTAGGACAGGCCCGCCTCGGCCAGGACGGCGAGGCCGAACTGCAGGGCCAGGTTCACCACGAGGGTGGGCCAGATGTTCGGCAGGACGTGGCCGAGCACCGTGCGGGGCCAGGACGTGCCGGACGTGCGCGCGGCGGTGATGTAGTCCTGCGCCAGCACCCGTTTGACCAGGATGCGGACCAGCCGGGCGACGACGGCGCTCTGCGCCAGGCCGATCGCGAGGACCGCGGAGCCGAGGGTCGCCGAGCGTGCCGCGACGATGAGCATCGCGAGCAGCAGTGTCGGGAAGGCGATCAGGATGTCGAGGAACGCCGAGAGCGTGTCGTCGAGCCAGCCCTGCGCGAACGCGGCGAGCATGCCGAGGGTGACCCCGAGGGCGGCGGCGATGAGCACCGACCCCAGCCCCGCCTGGACGGCGATGCGCGACCCCGCCATCACCTGGGTGAACAGGTCGCGGCCGAGCTTGTCGGTGCCCAGCAGATGCCCTCCGCCGGGTCCCGCCAGCCGTCCGCCGGAGGTGTCGTCGGCGGGGTAGGGCAGCCAGAAGAGGGAGACCAGCGCGAGCAGCACGATCAGGCCGGCCAGCGCACAGCCGACGACGAGTGTGGGGGAGCCCCGGAACCGGCGCCGGGCTCGCGCCGCCTCCTTGGGCCGGGCCGGTTCGAGCACGCCGGGCGCGGTCATCGGGTTCCTCCCGACAGCCGTCCGCGCAGCCGCGGGTCGATGATCCGCTGGACCAGGTCCGCGACGAAGCCGATGAGCAGCACGGCGAGCGTGGACACGAACAGCACGCCCTGGATGACCGGGTAGTCGTGCTGGGAGATGCCGGTGGCGAGCATCGATCCGAGGCCCGGCAGCGCGTACACCGACTCGACGACCACCGCGCCGAGCAGGGTCGTGGCGAGTTCGATGCCGAGGACGGAGATCACCGGTACCGAGGCGTTGCGCAGGCCGTGCCGCCACATCGCCCGGCCGAAGGAGGAACCCAGGGCGCGGGCGGTCCGCAGGTAGTCGCTGCCCAGGACGTCGAGGGCCGCGGAGCGCACGTAGCGGATCAGGGACGCGCTCATCACCAGGGCGATGGTCACGACCGGCAGCACGAGGGAGCGGACCGCCTCGGCCGGCTCGGACCAGCCGTCCGGCGGGAAGCCGCCCGACGGCAGCCAGCCCGCGTTCAGCGCGAACACGGCGATGAGGATCATGCCGAGCCAGAACACCGGTATCGCGATGCCCAGTTGCGACACACCGCTGAGCAGGGCGCCGTACCAGGTGTGCCGCTTGTGCGCGGCGACGAACCCCGCGGGGACGGCGACGAGAACGGCGAGCACGAAGGAGGCCAGGGTCAGCGGGACGGTGACGTTCAGCCGGGACGCGACCTCGGGTCCGACGGGCAGCGAGCTGACGAACGACGTGCCGAGGTCGCCCCGGGCCAGTTGCCCGAGCCAGTGGGTGAACTGCTCGGGCAGCGGCCTGTCGGACCCGATGGAGTGCCGTGCCGCGGCGATCTGCTCCGGACTGGCGCCGACCGCGGTGAGCGCGTTGGCCGGGTCGCCGGGGAGCAGCCGGAGCAGCGCGAACAGGACCACGCTCGCCAGGGCCAACGACACCAGCAGGAAGACCAGTCGGCGCAGGAGGTAGCGCGCCATCAGCCCTTCTTCTTGATGTCGTAGACGTAGAACTGCGAGTTGAGGCCGTTGAGCGGGTAGCCCGACAGCTTGCTGCTCGCGACGACGATCTGCGGGTACAGGTACAGCCAGTCGCTTGCCGCGTCCTCGGCGGTCTTCTCGTTGACCTTCTTCAGCAGCGCGGTCTGCTCATCGGTGGTGGCGGCCTCCTCGGCCTGCTGGACCCACTGCGTGACCTGCTTGTTGTCGTAGCCCCAGTAGAAGTCGGGGTTTCCGTACCAGACGAGGTCGCGGTCGTTGACGTGCTCCTGGAGCGTCGCCGTGAAGTCGTGGTTCTTGTAGACCTTCGTGTACCACTCGTCCGGGGTGATCGTGTTGATGTTGACGGTGATGCCGACCTTGGCCAGTTCGGACTTGATGAACGTGGCGGCGGTGGGGTGCGGGTCGTAGTTCGGGGTGTCGAGGGTGAAGGCGAAGCCCTTGGCGTACCCGGCCTCGGAGAGCAGCTGCTTGGCGCGTGCCGGGTCGTAGGCGTTGACCTTGGTGAGGTCCTCGTACCAGGGGTCGGTGGGCGGCACCATCGAGCCGATGAGCTTGCCGTAGCCGCCCCAGATCGACTCCAGCAGCTTCTTGTCGTCGATGGCGGAGGACACGGCCTGGCGCACCTTGACGTCCGTGAAGGGCTTGGCCTTGTCGTTGAAGGCGAGCAGCAGCTTGGTGGTGGAGTTGCCGTCGCTGACCTTGTAGTTCTGGTTGCTCTTGAACTGGTCCAGGGCGTCCGGCGACTGCTCGCTGGTGACCACGTCGACGGCGTTGGTCAGCAGCGCGTTGTTGAGGGCCGTCGCGTCCTTGTAGTAGTGGAAGACGGCCTTCTCGTTGGCGGCGGCGTGGCCCCAGTAGCCCGGGAAGCGGTCCAGGCTCAGGGCCGAGCCGCGGGTCCACTTGTCCAGCTTGTACGGGCCGGTGCCGTCCTCCGTCGTCTTCAGGTTCTGTGCCTGGGAGTTGATGATCCAGACGTAGGAGAGGTTGTAGATGAAGGAGATCGACTTCTGCGACAGCGTGACCTTGACCGTCCGCGCGTCGGGGGTGGCGATGTCCTTGATGACCGCGAGGTTGCTCTTCCGCGCCGACTGGGAGTCGTCGGCGATGACCTTCTCCAGGCTGTACTTGACGTCCTGGCTGCTGAGTTCCTTGCCGCTGTGGAACTTCACGCCGCTGCGCAGGGTGAAGGTGTAGGTGAGCCCGTCGCCGCTGACCTTGTAGTCCTGGGCGAGGAGGCTTTGCACCTTGCCGTCGTCGGAGAGCTTGAAGAGGCCCTCGTAGACGTTGCCGTTGAGGGCCTCGGTCACGCCCTGGCCGCCCCCGGCGGTGTTGTCGAGGTTCTGCGGCTCGTAGAGCGAGCCGATGTTGACGGTCGCGTTCTTGTCGTACGTGCCGCCGGCGTTGCTTCCACCGGAGCCGGAGCCGGAGCCACCGCAGGCCGTCAGGGTCAGGGCGAGCGTGGCGGCCGTCGCGGTGCCGTACAGGGAGGTCTTCTTGAGGTTCATGGTGAAGGCGCTTTCGTGCTTCGGTGACGCGGAGACTGCGGGAGTTCAGTACTGAGCGAGGAAGCCGTCGCGGAAGACGGGGAGCTTCTCGCCGGCCTCGACGGGCAGGTGGAAGCGGTTCTGCCGCGGCGGCATCGGACAGTTGTACTGATCGGAGAATCCGCAGGGCGGTACGAAGGCGCGGTTGAAGTCGAGCAGGACGCGGCTCTCGTCCTCGGTGCGCTGCACGAAGAGGAAGCGGCCGGCGCCGTAGGTGGCGGCCCCGTTGGTGGGGTCACCGAAGACCAGCAGCAGTGTGCCGTCGTCGTCGAAGGCACTGAGGGTGTAGTCGCGGCCGTCGACGGTGAGGGTGATGTCCCCGGGGACGACGAGGTCCCGCGTGCCGCCGTTGTCCCGAAGGTGCTCGAAGGGGATCCGGCGGGCACCGGGCGCGGGAGTGTAGGTCGCGTGCAGCACCCAGGCCGGATCGTAGGCGAAGGCGTCGACCCGGTCGAAGTGCCGGATGGCGGGTGAGTCGGCGTCCCAGAAGCGCAGGCCGTGCTCGGGCTCGCCGGTGACGATGTCGGTGCGCTGGAGCGCGGTGACGGTCACGGTTTCCGGCTGCCCGGCGCCTGCCTGCTCCGCGTCGGGGTGTTCACCCGCCGGGAGCCAGCGGGTCTCGACGAGGGCGAGGTTCCCGGTCGGTGAGGTGAGGCCGCGGTGGCGCTCGGCGCGCCATGCGTGCCACAGCCCGACGGGGACGGACGCGGGCCCGATGGCGGTGGGGTGGGACACGTTGGACTCATTCGCGTAGAGGGATCGCCGGCGTTCACGCCGCGATGGTCACGCTGCGCGAAGAAATGGCCTGAGGGTGTTCTTTATCCGTCAGGCCGAGATCCAAAGTCAACGAGGTCCCATATGGTGAGACAAAGTGCGCCCGAAGGGAAGTCCGGCTGCGGCCTGGACGGCTTTCGAAGAGTTGCGCTTGCAAGCCTGTGACGTGTGGTGATGAGGACTTGCGGTGGACTTTCCGGTTACGGGTGACCGCGCCGGCTGGTGTCCAATATTCGAGACGATGATCCGGGGTGCGCAAGCCGGCCGGCGGTGTCGCGGCGTCGCCATGACCACCACGGTGGCCGCCGGCCGACTGCTCAGCGTGACCTTCGCCACGCCGGCCGCGCGGTTCAGTTGCTCGTGTTGACGTGACCCCACAGAAGCCGACCGCCCATGAGGACATGGTCGCCGAAGTACACGCCGTACAGGATCAGAGTCGCGCCGGCCACCGTCGCGATCGCCCGCTTCAGCCAGTAGTGCCTGCCGCCGACCACGGGGACGACGACGAACGCCTCGTTGAGGAAGCGGGTCGTCCGTGCGGGGATCACCATCAGGCAGCAGCCGAGCCCGACCATCACGCCGACGGCCAGGACCGCCACCAAGGACGCTCCCGCGAACCCGCGCACTGCCCCACCTCCACTTCGCCCGGACACAGCGACGCTATGGGCCGGGGGAGAACACGACCGCTCCATGCATGTCCATTTGACGGGAAGCTGACGGCTCTTTGGCGACCGGCGGCTGTGCGGTTCCCTGCCGGGGCGGAGAACGCACAGCCCCGGGCCCGGGGTCAGCGTTCGAAGACGCCGATCAGCCGGGCGCGGCCGAGGACGGGGGCGGTGATGGCGGGCAGGAGGACGCGCGGCCGCGCCCGGTCCACCGGCGTGGTGCCGGGGGCGCCGTCCACGGAGGTCGCGAGGGCGAACAACTGGAAGACGTAGCGGTGCGGCCCGTGGCCCTTGATGGGCGCGGGACCGTGGTAGCCCCGTCCGATCGTGGAACGCAGCACACGCACTCCGGGGCCGGGCCGCCGCCCGGCCAGGGCACCGGGCTCCAGGTGTCCGGCCGCCGGGTCGATCAGGGCCACGCAGTGCACGGCGGGCTTGGCCATGGGGACGTCGATGTCCTCGACGACCAGCAGGAGCTGCGCGGTGCCGGGCGGGAGCGGGGTCCAGGCCAGGTGCGGCGACAGGTCGTCGCCGCCGATGTGCTTCGCGCAGTGCTCCAGCGGCATGGAGTCGCCGTCGCCGAAGTGCCGGCTGGTGAGAGCCGGCAGCTCGGGGCCGCGCAGGTTGGGCAGGTTCCAGGCGGTGTGGGTGTCGCCCGCCCTGCGGTTGTACAGGAGCCGGCCGAGCAGGGTCATCGTGTGGCCTCCACCTTGTCGATGACCTCGGCGGTCGTGGCGGTTTCGCCGATCTTGGGGAAGACGCGCTCGACGCTGTGGCGGTGGGCCTCGGCGTCGGGGTCGGTCATGGCGTCGGTGGCCAGGACGACGTGGTAGCCGTGGTCGGAGCCCGAGCGTGCGGTCGACTCGACACCCGAACCGGTCGAGATCCCGGCGAGCACGATCTGGGTGACGCCCAGATCCCGCAGGAGGGTGTCGAGTCCGGTGTCGTGGAACGCGCTGCGCCGCCGCTTGGTGATCAGGTGATCGGCCGGCTGGACGTCGAGTTCGTCGACGAGGTCGGCCCAGCCGGTGGGCAGCGCGGCCGTCCCGCTCCCGGGCCGTCCGCCCCCGGCCTGTCCGCTCTCGGTGCGTCCCGGCGCGCGTCCGGTGACGTTGACCAGGACCACGGGCAGGCTGTGCCGGCGGAAGGCCGTGGCCAGCCGGGTCGCGTGCTTGACGACGTCGGTGACCGCGGGATCGCCGAGGGCGGAGACGATGCCCTTCTGGAGGTCGATCACGACCAGCGCGGGCCGGGGATCGATGGTTGTCAGTGTCATGCGCGCTGTTTCTCCTGTGAGAGATCGGCTGGTCGGCGGGGCCGGGAGCGTGGCGGACTCAGTCGCGCGGCGTCCCGGTCAGGCCGTCGGTGACAGGGGTGAGGGCGTCGCCGGTGGCCCTTCGCGGTCCGGGGGTCCTGGCGGCGGGGCCGGCGCCGCGGAGGAGGGAGGCGATCGCGGCGAGAAGGGCGAGGACGGCGCCGAAGGCGAACACGATCACCAGGCCGGAGTGGAAGGGGCCGGCGATCAGGCTTGGGAAGAACTCGCGTCCGGTCAGGCTCTGTTGCTGCGCCGCGGTCAGGTGGGCCAGCGAACCGCTGGGCTGGAGCAGGTGCTGGATCGGGTTGACGCCCAGTTGGGCGGCGAACAGGGACGACACCGGCGGCAGGTTGCCGACCTGGGTGGCGACGTGAGCCGGTACGCCCTGCGCCTGCAACCCGGCGGTGAGGGTGTGCGGGAGGCTGCCGGCCAGCCCGGCGATCATGAGGGAGAAGAACACGCCGATCGAGACGGCGGTGCCGGAGTTCTGGAAGGTGGCGCGCATGCCGGAGGCGACTCCGCGCAGGTCCGCGGGCACGCTCCCCATGATCGAGGAGGAGTTGGGGGAGGCGAACATGCCGTTGGCGATCCCGTTGACCGCGATCAGCAGGGCGAAGATCCAGTAGCTGAAGTCGATGGGCAGCAGCATCAGACCCAGGAAGCTGGCGCCGAACAGCAGCGCGCCGCCGGTGGCCAGGCCCCGGGAGCCGAGCCGGTCGGACAGATAGCCGGAGACGGGGCCCGCGGCGAGGAATCCGGCGGTCAGCGGCAGCATGAAGATGCCCGCCCACAGCGGCGTGTCGCTGTAGTCGTAGCCGTGCAGCGGAAGCCAGATGCCCTGCAGCCAGATGATCAGCACGAACTGCATCCCGCCGCGGCCGATCGAGATGGCCAGGCCCGCCAGATTGCCGAACGTGAAGGCCCGTTGGCGGAAGAGCCCCAGCCGGATCATCGGTGCGGAGACGCGGTTCTCGATGGCGACGAAGGCTGCCAGGAGGACCAGTCCGCCGGCTATCAGCCCGTCGGCCAGTGGGTTGGTCCAGCCCATGGTGTGTCCGTCGTAGGGCTGGAGGCCGAAGGTGACCGCGATCAGGGTCGCGCTGAGGCCTACCCCGAAGGTGATGTTGCCCCACCAGTCGATCCGGCCGCCGCCGCGCCTGCCGGTGTCGCGCAGGGTGCGGTAGGCCCACACCGTGAAGAACACGCCGACGGGCACGTTCACCCAGAACACCGCCCGCCAGTCCCAGGCCGACAGCAGGCCACCGGCGACCAGGCCGATGAACATCCCGGCCAGGCCGGCGACCTGGTTGATGCCCAGGGCGAAGCCGCGTTGCTCCTTGGGGAAGGCGTCGGTCAGGATCGCCGCCGAGTTCGCCGTCAGCATCGAGCCGCCGACGGCCTGCACCACTCGCCAGGCGATCAGCCACATCGCTCCGTGGCCGCCGTCGAAGGGGTCGAAGGACAGCAGGATCGAGGCGAAGGAGAAGACCGCGAACCCGGAGTTGTAGATCCGGACCCGGCCGTACATGTCCCCCAGGCGGCCCACCGTGACCACCAGGACGGCCTGGACCAGCCGGTACCCCATGATCATCCACAGCAGGTAGGCGATGTTGCCCGGCGCCAGCGGGTCGAGGTGCACGCCGCGGAAGATGGCCGGCAGCGCGATCAGCACGATCGAGCCGTCCAGCGCGGACATGAAGACGGCTGCCGTCGTGTTCGTCAGCGCCGTCCACTTGTACCGGTCGCCGGCCGGTCGGCGGGCGGCGTGCGCCTCGGGAAGGTCGGTCGGCAACGTGCTTCCTCTTGGTCGGTTCCGTCGGCGTCAGATGTTCCGGGCCAGCCGGTCCAGCAGCGCGGCCGCCGCCGCGAGTTGCTCCCGTTCGGCCGGAGTGAACGCGCCGCTGGTCAGGGCCCGGGCGATGAGTTCGGTCCGCGCGTTGCGCTTGTCCTTCAGCGCCTGAAGACCGGACTCGGTCACCGTCAGCACCACGCGCCTGCCGTCCTTCGGATCCGGACGGCGCTCGACCAGGCCACGGGCTTGCAGCGCGCTGAGCGTGGCCCCCATGGCCTGTGCGGTGATCTGCACTTCCCGGGCCAGCGCCGAGGACGTGGTGGGGCCCGAGCGTTCCAGGTGGGACAGAGCGGTCCGCTCCGGCATCGTGAGCCCGCCGTCGACGGGTACTTGGCGTACCCGTCGCAGCAGCACGCTGAGACTCGCCAGCAGGGCTGACGCGACTCCACCGGGGTCCAGGTCGTCGTTCATATGCTAAGGCTACCTTATCAATCCACCTTAGTGAATTCACCTCGGGCCGTTGTCACATTTCACGGGAGTCGCCGGTCATGCCTGAGGACGGTGATACAACTCGGCCCGCGCGCAGGTCGGCATCCACGCCGCCCGTGCCGCTCTCCCCGGAAAGGTTCCTCATGGCAGGCCATGGCTCTCCCGAACCTTTCGGCGACAGCCCCTATTCGCGGTCGTCCACCGCCGGAGAGCCGGCCTTCGGCTTCGAGAGCGTTCACACGACCGTCGACAAGTACGGTGTGCTCGTCGGATACAGCGGCTCCGCGCCCAGCAGAAGGGCGCTGTCCTACGCGGCGGGGATGGCGCGCCGTACCGGTGCCGCGCTCATCATCGTCCACGTCGCGAGACAGAACGCGGTCGCGTCGTTCTTCGGCTTCGAGCCGCCGCTCGTCGCACCGGGCCGGTACGGCGGCACGCACGCGCTGATGAGCCAACTCGCCCACGAGGCGCACCTGTCAGGACTGCACTGGATCCTCGTCCGGCGTAGCGGTGTCGTGGCGGACGAGCTGGAGAGGGCCGGCCGCAGGTACAGGGCGAACGTCATCATCGTGGGCCGGTCGCGCGGAGCCGGCGGCAGGCTCTTCCGCTCGATCTCCCACAGGCTGGCGCGCCGCGCTCAGCAGCCGGTCATCGTCGTTCCCTGACCGGCGAGGTGGGAGCGGGGAGGACGCCGTACCTGGCCTGCCGGGGCGTCATGCCGAACTCCTGCCGGAAGGCGGTGCTGAACGACGCGTGACTGCCGAATCCACAGGAATAGGCGATCTGCGTGATCGAATGCCCGGCCCAGCTCGCGGCGGCCAGCCGTGTCCGGGCGAGCAGCAGGCGCTCTCGGCGGATGAGGCCGCGAGCGGTCGTGCCGGCCGCCTGCAGCACCTGCTGGATACGGCGCGGCGACCAGCCGAGGGCCCGCGCTATGCGGGCGATGTCGAGGTCGTCGTCGCATACGTGGCGGCGGACGTACCGGAGGATCTCCGCCTCCACCGAGACCCTCTGTCCGGCCGGCGTCGCGTCGCCGGTACTCTCCGCTGCCAGGCACACGAGGTCGAGCAGCCGCTCGCAGGCGAGGTCGAACATCGTCTCCGAGAGTTGCCCACGCTCCTCGTGCAGCGTGGTCACCATCGTGCGGATCACCCGGCCGAGGCCCCCGGCCCCGCTGAGCACCTGCGGCACGCGTGCCGCGGCCAGGCTGCGGCCCGCGGGCCCCCTGCCCGGCACGATCACGGCGATCGACCGGAAATCCGCGGTGTGCACGAAGGTCAGGGGACGGTCGACGTCGTACAGGGCCACGTCACCGGGCCGGATCTCGCCCGACGACGAACCCTGCTCCACCCGGGCGGTCCCGGCCAGGGGGACGAGGAGTTCGTAGGTTCCGCGGGGATCGGCCTTGACGCGCCGGGCATCCCGGGTCGTCACCGCCTCCCGGCCACCGGTGCACAGAGCGATGCCGTACGTCTGCGCCCGCCGGCGGTCGGGGCGTCCCGTCCACGAGGCGGTGCGGTCCATCGCGGGGACGCGGCTCGTGGCGTGCGTACCGGGGAACGCGTCGTTCCCGGCTTCCACCGGGGATGTGGGGTCGGCCGGGGTCCAGTGGTGCACGCGCGATCCTCCGCTCATCCGTACGCCGGCGGCCGGCTGATCCCTGCCTTGGGCGGACGGAACGTGCTCAGTCTGCGGCGAGGTCGTCCTCGGCCGCTTCTGTCACACGACCTGACCCGCCTGCCGCGGCCGTCGGCCGATGGATCAGGCGAAGACGTCCCGCAGTTGGAAGCGCGAGGTGACACCGAGCTTGGGGAACGCACGGTTGAGGTGGAAGCCCACGGTGCGGGGCGACAGGAACAGCCGGGCGGCGATCTCCTTGTTCGACAGCCCCTGGGCGGCGAGTTCCACGATGGCCAGCTGCTGGGGGGTGAGTTCCATGGTCGGGTCCGGGCGGAGCTCCTGACCGGGGTCCACGCCGGTGGCCCGCAGCTCCGCGACGGTGCGTGTGACCCAGGGGGCCGCCCCCAGGGTCCGGAAGACGTCCAGTGCCTCCCCCAGGGGAGCTCGTGCGTCAGCCGGCCGTTGACGGCGGCGCAGCCACTCTCCCAGGTCGGCGAGGGCGAGGGCGCGTTCGAAGGGCCACTGATCGCTGCCCGGGGTGAACGCCGCCTCACGGAGCAGTTCTTCGGAGCGGGCGGCGTCGCCGGAGAGCAGGCCCTGGGCTCTGCACAGGATCAGGTGCAGTCTCGGCGACGTCGTGGCGGGCAACTGGTCCATGGCCGCCTCGAGTGTGGCCCGCGCCTCGTCGGCGCGGTCGACACGCACGGCGCAGGCCGCCAGGTCCGCGAGCCCATGGAAGGAGCTGTGGAAGTGCAAGGGGCTGCCGTCGCGGTGGAAGAGCCGGCTGAGGTGGAAATACGCCGCCCGATGATCCCCTTCCGCGAGCGATGCCAGTGCGTGCGTCTGGCGGGCGCGCATCGCGAAGGTGCGCGTCCCTCGCAGATCGAAGTCACGGGTGACATCGGCGAGGGTCCGCGTGGCGCGCCGGCTGTCGCCGCGAACCGCGGCAAGCGCGGCGGCCAGGATGTTCGTGCTGGTCGTGGCCAGCTCCAGCCCGCCGGCGGCGGCGGCACGATCCGCCTCGCCCACTCCCGCGAGCGACGCGGGCCAGCGGCCGGCCTCGAACAAGGCCAGGGCGTGAGCGGAGGCGACGGTGGCGTTCGCCCCCGCGGTGGGAGCCTGGCGGTACATCTCGAGCATGGTGCCCAGCAGCCGTACGGCCGTGTCGGTCTCGTCCAGCGACCAGGCGGCGGCGCCGAGGAGGGCCCAGGCCATGATCGGCTTGTCGTCCCGGGCGGCGACCGCGTGCCGGAGGTGGGCGAGCGCTTCGGCGCGCGAACCCAGCGGGTCGCAGCCGGCGAGGATCCACGCCGTGTTGCAGTCGGCGCCATGGGACGGAAGTGCCCGATAGCGCCGCAGGATGGCTTCGCGGAAGCGTGCCTCACCACTGGTGTAGGCAACCGTGGACGCGGTGCCGAGCGCGTCCAAGGCCCTATCGGGACGGGTTGCTGCCCAGCCGTCCGCCGCTGCCATCAGGCGGTTCATCGCCTCTTCGTGACGGCTGGTCAGGGCCAGGGCCCAGCCGGCGTACAGGTCGGCCTCGGCACGGGCGTCGGCGGTGCCCGCTTCGGCGGCGACGGCGGAGGTGAGTTCGGCCACCCAGCGCGGATGGCCGGCGAAACTCGCGAACACGGCGGCGGCGTTGAGGCGGCGGACACGGTCGTCGGCAAGGGGGCTGAGCTGGGCGGCCCGTTCCAGAGTCATGGCCGCTGCCGCGTAACCGCCTCGGCGGCGCGCGCGTTCCGCGGTGCCTTCGAGCGCGTCGGCGACGTCCTGGTCCGCGGTGACGGTGGCGGCGGCACGGTGCCAGGCCCGGCGGTCCTCGTCGAGGGCGGGTACGGACGCGATCAGCCGGTGTGCCTGGGACCGCTGATCGAACGGGGCGGCGGACAGGACGGCCGAGCGGACCAGGGGGTGCCTGAACTGGATCACTCCCTGGCGCAGGGCGAGCAGTCCGGCTTTCTCCGCGAGGGCCCAGGCCTCCTCCGCGGCCCGTGTTCCCTGTGCCCGGCGGTCGGCGTCGGCTCCGCTTCGGACGGGCGGGGCCGCCCCTGCTGGATCGTCGCCGGCCGGATCGTGAGGGTGGGGCAGGAGGACGTCGCCGAGTACCTCTGCCAGGGCCCCCATGTCCGGCAGGTCGGCGATGGCGGCGAGCAGCAGGAGGCGTCGTGTGGCCGGTGGCAGGGCATCGAGGTCCGCGGCGAAGATCTGCTCCAGGCGCTCGGTGAGGGGGAGTTCCAGGCCGCTTCGTTCCTCGTCCGGCGAGCGGGTGGCCGCCGCGCGTGCGAGCTCGACCAGGGCGAGCGGGTTGCCACCGGCCTGCCGCATCACCTGCCGGCGGGTCCGGCCCTGCGGCGGCACCGCGAGAGAGTCGAGCAGGTGTGCCGCGTGGACGTCGTCGAGGTCTTCCAGCCGGTGGAGTGTGCTCTGACGCGTCCAGCCGGGCGGCAGCCCATCGGGGCGGGAAGCGAGGAGGAAGCCCACAGGCTCGCCCTGGAGGCGACGGGCGCACAGGCTCAGCAGGTCCTGGGTCGACTGGTCGAGCCACTGGAGGTCGTCGACGACCACCAGGACCGGTCCCGCGTCCGCCCATTGGGACAGGACCCGCAGCAGGGCTCCGGCCAGAGCGAGGGTGCCGCCTGCCGGTGCGCCCTCCCCGCGCAGGGCGGTTTCGAGGAGTGCCCGGTCCTCGGCGTCGAGGGAGGCCGAGATGTCGCGCCACGGGTGCAGGAGCGTGGCGAGGCCGCTGAAGGCGAGACCGGCCTCCTCGGGGCGGCCCACCACCCAACGTGCCTGCCCACCCTGGCCCTTGAGCTGCTTGGCCGCGACCTCCAGGAGCGAGGTCTTGCCGATGCCCGGCTCGCCCAGCAGGAGCAGGGTGCGTTCACTCGCCCCGGCTTCGGGGCCCGAGGTATCGGTCGCCAGCTCTCCGCGTAACCGCTCGATGAGGGTGCCGATGGCATCCAAGGTCTGCTCCCGGCCGAGCAGCCCTGACCGAACTGATGACAATGGGCCCTCCGGTGCCTGCTCTCCCCGTTGCTGGCGAGGCCCACCATAACCCGGCGTCCGCGGCGGCCACGGCGACCGGGTGCGGCGGAACGCCCAGGCAGGGACGGTACTTGCGGCGTCAGGCGCACGACCGGCCGGAGGTGCCGCGGATCCCGTCGGCCGGCCGGATCCCGCCGGATCCCGCCGCAGGGCGGCCGGTTGACGCGCGCGCGTCGGCACAGGGGGCGGTGCTCCCGGCGTTACGGTGCACCTGTGCGGGGAGATGCGGGCAGGACCTTTCTCGGTGTCGACATCGGCACGTCCAGCAGCAAGGGCGTCCTGGTCGACGCCTCCGGTGAGGTGATCGCGACCGCGGTGCGCACCCACACCGTTTCCCGTCCGGAACCGGGACATGTCGAGATGGACCCCGGGGTGTGGTGGGAGGAGTTCCGCGGCATCACGCGCGAACTCCTGTCCGACGCCGCGCCGGTGGAGGCGGTCGGTGTCAGCGGCATGGGCCCGTGCGTCTGCCTGGCCGACGCCTCCGACCGGCCGCTGCGTCCGGCCATCCTCTACGGCGTGGACACGCGGGCGGTCGCGCAGATCGCCCGGCTCGACGCCGAGCTCGGCCGTGAGAACGTTCTCGACCGATGCGGAAGCGTGCTGTCTACACAGGCGGTGGGGCCGAAGGTGGCCTGGGTGGCCGAGCACGAGCCCGAGGTGTTCAGGGCCGCACGGCGGCTGTTCATGCCGGCCTCCTTTCTCGCCCACCGGCTCACCGGCGCCTATGTGCTGGACCACCACTCGGCCGGCCAGTCCGTCCCGTTCTACGACGCCTGGGCCCAGGACTGGTACCGCCCCTGGGTGGAGGCGGTGTGGCCGCACGCGGAGCTGCCCGAGCTGCGCTGGCCCGGTGACCCGGCCGGAACGGTGACCGCCGAGGCGGCCGCGGCCACCGGGCTCGTGCCGGGCACGCCCGTCCTCACCGGGACCGTCGACGCCTGGACCGAGGCCGTCAGCGTCGGCGCGACACGGCCGGGCGACCTGATGCTCATGTACGGCACGACCATGTTCCTCATCGCCACCGTCGCCGGGCAGTTGCGCGTGCCCGAGCTGTGGAGCACCGTCGGCGCCTTCCCCGGCACCCGCTCGCTGGCCGGTGGCATGGCCACCTCCGGGGCGGTGACCGAGTGGCTGCGGGGCCTGTTCGGCTCACCCGGGCGTGATGTCCTGCTGGCGGAAGCCGCCGACAGCGGCATCGGTGCACGCGGGCTCGCGATGCTCCCGTACTTCGCCGGCGAGCGCACCCCGATCGCCGACCCCGACGCCCGCGGGGTGATCGTCGGTCTCACCGTCGAGCACACCCGCGGCGACCTCTACCGGGCCGCGCTGGAGGCCACCGCGCACGGTGTACGCCACAACATCGAGGCCATGCGGCAGGCGGGCGCCGAAGTCGGGCGGGTCGTCGCGGTCGGCGGAGGCACGCAGGGCGGGTTGTGGACGCAGATCGTCTCCGACGTCACCGGGCTGCCCCAGGAGATCCCCACCATCACGGTCGGCGCGAGCTACGGGGCCGCCCGGCTCGCCGCCCGACTGGCCGATGAGGCGGCGACCGCGACGTGGAACCCGGTACGCGAGCGGCGCGTACCGGACCCGGCCGCCGGGGCCGCGTACGACAGGCTGCACCGCCTGTACCGGGACCTCTATCCGGCGACACACGACGTGGTCCATGCCCTGGCCCGGTTCCAGCGTGAAGGCGCGGGGCGTCCGGGCACACCCGACGGGCGCTAAGGGTTGAGCAGCGGCAGCGCGGGAAAGGCGTGGTCGCGCCAGAGCAGGCGGGTGGGGTCATCGGTGCAGGAGGTGACCGCGGGCCGGGTGTCGAGGAGCTGGACGAGGCGCTGAGCGGTGCCGTACCCGGGCCAGCCCGGGTCGCCATCGGCGGCGAACGACGTCCATGCGGCGCGCATCCGGGAGGACAGGGCCTCCGCCTCCGCCGAGGGGGTTTCACCGATCAGCATGGCGGTCCGGCCGCGGTCCAGGTTGCCGAAGACGAGGGGTACGTCCAGGCCGTGGCAGGCACCGAGGACGCCGCCCATGCCCGGGGCGGGCCAGGTCAGCTCGTAGACGTGGGCGCTGCCGCCGGCAGCCGCCTGGGCCTCGGCGAGGTGGAGCGAGGGCATCCGGAACAGCCAGTCGGAGTGGACCCGTTCGTACAGCTCGTCCGGGCCCGCCGCGGGGAAGGCGTCACGGTAGCGGCGCGCACCGTCGGGACCGGGTGCGAAGAGCCGGAGGGCGTCGGCCGCCTGCTCCTCGCCCACCTCGCCGAGCAGACCGCCCAGGGCCGTGAACAGCCGCTGCTCGTCGCGGGTGTGGCCGACGAGGAGGTCGATGCCGCGGCCGGCGCCGTCGGCGAGGGCCTGCCACGGGGTGACGGCCAGGACATCGCCGTCGACGACGGGGGAGAAGGGGATCGTCCTGTGCGCGGCCAGGCCCCACCGGTGCGCCCACTGGTCCATCTTGGCGCCGACGGTGTCACCGGCGGCGGACAGCTGCTGCGGAGCGACGCCCGACAGGTCGGCCACTGTGGGCCGCAGCCCCAGCTCGGCGGCGCAGGCGGCAGCGATGTCCGCGGCGAGCTCCGTGGAGAAGTACGTGCCGGGCACGCTCTGCGCGATGGCCCGGCGGAAGAGCCCGGCTGAACGGTCCGCCGCCAGAAGCGCGGCGACCGATCCGCCGCCCGCCGACTGGCCGAAGACCGTGACCCGGTCGGGGTCGCCGCCGAAGGCCCGGATGTTGTCGCGCACCCACTCCAGCGCGGCGACCTGATCGAGCAGACCCCGGTTCGAAGGAGCGCCCTCGATCTGCGCGAAGCCCTCGATGCCCACGCGGTAGTTGAACGTCACGACGACAACGCCGCTGCCGCCGCCGTCCCGCGCGAGCCGGCCGCCGTCGTACTCGGGGAGGCCGGACATGCCGATCACATAGCCGCCGCCCTGGATCCACACCATCACCGGCAGCCCCGCGCCGGGGCTTGGTTCGGGCGACCAGACGTTGACGGTCAGCCAGTCGTCGTTCGCCGCGTCCCCGGTCCGTTCATCCATGCCGAAATGGCCGCCCTGCGGGGGCGGTGGGCCGTAGGCGACGGCGTCCCGCACTCCGCTCCAGCCCCGCACCGGTCGCGGGGCGGCGAGGCGCAAGGCGCCGACCGGGGGCTCGGCGAACGGGATGCCGCGGAAGACCGCCACGCCCGCCTCCCGGCTGCCCCGCACGCTTCCGGCCGTCGTGCGGACTTCGGGCCGGGACCCGGACGGCCCGGACTCGGGAGCGGTCATCGCATGTTCCTCTCGGGCAGGCGGAAGGGGTCCGTGGTGGCGGCCCCCGGCTCTGCGGATCCTCCACCGCGGCCAGGACGCCGCGCCAGCCATTTACGGATGACCCGGGCCGGCTCTCCGCCCTGGCTTCAGCTCAGTTCCACGGACATGTGCGAGGACAGCGCGCGGAGGAAGTCGGGAGCGTCGAAGATCGCGCCGGCGGAGGCGACACCGACCGTCGTGGTCCGTCCCGTCAGGATGCGTTCGACCGCCTCCACGACGAGCGGTGCGGTGACGGCGTAGATGTCCTGGCCCCTTGCCACGGCGCGCCGTTCGCGGCCTTCGGAGCGCACGACGACATCGACGAGGAAGGTCTGCCCGGACCGCCCGCGCTCGTCGACCGCGGCCGGCGGCGGCGTGTCCGGGGCGGACAGGTCCCTGGCCGCCTCGGTCGTCATGTAGGTGCGTATTTCGGGGATGGACAGATGGCTGGGAACGGTGACGACGTCGGCCATGGTGAACTCCCCGATGACGGTGCGGGGGCCCATCGGGTCGGGGAAGGGCCACGTGAGCGTCGGTGCCTCGTCATGGCGGTACTCCAGCCGCCCGTTCGTGTAACGGACGCGCCGGCCGTCCCGCCGCCGATGGGAGACCGCGCCCGCGGCCCGTGTACCGGCGGTGGGGTGCCAGCTGTTCAGCCCGTAGGCGACGTGCGCCTCGTCCGCCTTCGTCCAGTCGCCCATCGCGGCGGTGGTGAGCAGATCGCCGAGGCCGCCGTAGAAGGCCATGGCCGGGACGATCACCGCGCCCGCGGCGTGGGCGCGGTCCGCGAAGTGCGCGAAGGTATCGGCATTGGCCTCGATTTCGGCGGCCACATCCACGTAGGGGATCCCGGCGCGCAGTGCCGCCTCGATCACGGGGCCGGCAGTCGTGGCGAAGGGCCCGGCACAGTTGATCACTGCGGCCGCGCCTGCCAGTGCGCGGTCCAGCGAGGCCGGGTCCTCGACCGAGGCCGGGCGGGCGTCCGGTCCGGATCCGGCTGCGGCGAGCAGCTTCAGCTTGTCGGCGTCACGCCCGGAGAGAATCGGGACGAACCCGCGATCCCGCAGCTGCGCCACCACGAAGCGCCCGGTGTGCCCGTACGCGCCGAACACCGCCACCTTGAGCCTCGAACTCATGGGTTTCTCCCCCGTATTGGAGTCATTGGAAGCATTGGAGGCATTGGAATGATCCGCCGGGAGACATCCTGCCGAGGGTGATACCGGACCGCGAGTGTCTGGAACGCCATGCCCCGTACAATTCCGGACATGGGAACTGTCGCACTGGCCGTCACCGACGGGATGCTGCACTTCGAACTGTCCATCGCCTACGAGGTCTTCGGCTCCGCGCCGGTCGACGTGGCAGGTCCCTGGTACGACCTGGCCGTCTGCGGGCCCGGCGCCGTGCGGGCCGGCCGGTTCACGCTGGAGCCCGACCACGGCTTCGACCGGCTCCCGGGCGCCGACACGGTGATCGTCCCGGGCTGGGCGGACGTCGACGAGGCCCCACCCGCCGAACTGGTGGACGCGGTACGCGCGGCCCACGAGGCAGGCGCCCGCGTGGCCTCCCTGTGCACCGGCGCGTTCGTGCTGGCCGCCGCGGGCCTGCTCGACGGGAGGCGCGCGACCACTCACTGGGCGCACACCGGAGTCCTGGCCGCCCGCTACCCCGAGGTGACGGTGGACCCTGACGTCCTCTACGTGGACAACGGCAGCGTGCTCACCTCGGCCGGCAAGGCCGCCGCCATGGACCTGTGCCTCCACATCGTCCGCCTCGACCACGGCTCGTCGGCCACCAACGCGGTCGCCCGCCGACTGGTCGTGCCGCCGCACCGGGACGGCGGCCAGGCCCAGTTCGTCACCACCCCGGCGCCCGCGCCCGACAGCCACCCGCTCGCCGAACTGTTCCCCTGGGTGATCGAACGGCTCGACCAGCCGCTGACCGTGGAGGACCTCGCCCGCCGGGCACGGATGAGTTCACGTCACCTGGGCCGCCAGTTCCGGTCGGTGACCGGCACCACTCCGCTGCAGTGGCTGCTCACCCAGCGGATCCGCCACGCCCAGGAGTTGCTGGAGACCACCGACGACAGCGTCGACACCATCGCGGCCGCCACCGGCATGGGCACCGCCACGACGCTGCGCCGGCACTTCAACCGCACGGTCGGCGTGCCTCCCGACACCTACCGCCGCACCTTCCGCTCGCGCAGCCGTCCCGTCCCGGACGGGGTGACGGGTCCCGCAGGTCACGGTGCGAAGCGGTAGCCCATGCCGGGCTCGGTGAGCAGGTGGCGGGGGCTGGTCGGCTCGGGCTCCAACTTCCGCCGCAGGTTGGCGAAGTAGATACGCAGGTAGTTCGTCTTGTCCTCGTGCTCCGGTCCCCAGACGTGCCGGAGGATCTGCCGGCTGGTCACCAGCTGGCCCGGCGGGTGGCGGAGGAGGACGCCGAGGATGCTCCACTCGGTGGGGGTGAGCCGCAGTTGCTCGTCGACATCGTCCGCGCGGCTCACGGTGGAGGTGCCGAGATCGATCCTCCACTCGCCGATGCGCGCGATCACGCGGGAGGGCGCCTGCGTGGACGGCCGGCGCAGCACCGCCCGCAAACGGGCGAGGAGTTCGATCATCGCGAAGGGCTTGGTGACGTAGTCGTCGGCTCCCGCGTCGAGGACGGCCGCCTTCTCGCCGGCGTCGGACCGCTCGGAGAGGACGATGATCGGCACCAGGCTCCAGGCACGCAGGGCCTGCATCACCTGGTGGCCGTCGATCTGTGGCAGCCCGAGGTCGAGGATGACGGCGTCGGGCGGATTGCTGACGGCCTCCACCAGCGCCTGGCGGCCGTCGGCCGCCGTGTCCACGGTGTAGTGGTCGGCCTGGAGGCGGGCCTGAAGGGATTTCAGTGTGAGCGGTTCGTCGTCGACGACCAGGATGCGGGTCAAGGTGGCGCCCTTTCGTCAGTGAGCTCTCGGCGGACCACGCGGGCAGTCGGGCAGTGGTGTCAGCCGGCCGAGGGGGCGGGGACCGTGAGCCGGTAGCCGACGGAGGGATCGTTCTGCAGGAACTCGCCGGCCTCGTCGTGCAGCTTCTTGCGGATGCGGTAGGCGTACACCTTGAGGTAGTGCTGCTCGTTGGCGTAGGCGGGGCCCCAGACGTTCTCCAGGATCATGCGCCGCGTGCAGACCTTGCCGACGTGGCGGGCGAGGTAGGCGAGGACGTCGAACTCCTTGGGGGTGAGGTCGAGCGGCCGGCCGTGGTACGTGGCCTCGTAGTGGACCAGGTCGAGGGTGAGCGGCCCGACGGTGAACTCGGTCAGGTGGTCGGCGTCGGCGCCGGAGGCGTGATGGCGCAGGGCGACCCGGAGCCGGGCGTCGAGTTCCCGCATGCCGAAGGGCTTGGTCATGTAGTCGTCGGCGCCGTTGTCGAGGGCCTCGACTTTGCGGTCCTCGGAGCTGTCGGCGGACAGGATGATGATGGGCCGGTCGGTCCATGTGCGGATGCGGGTGCAGACGTCGAGTCCGTCGAGGTCGGGCAGGCCGAGGTCGAGGACGATCACGTCGGGGGCGTGGACGGCGGCCTCGGCGAGTCCGCCTTGGCCGGTTTCGGCGGTGCGGACCTGGTGGCCGAGGGCTTCGAGGCCGACTCGGCAGGCGGCGAGCAGCGCGATGTCGTCATCGACGATGAGGACGGTGGCCACGGTGTGTTCTCCTCGGGCAGGCCGGCCACGGCCGGCAGGGTGAAGGTGAAGCGGGCGCCGCCGCCGGGATTCTGGTCGGCCCAGATGCGTTGGTGGTGCGCCTCGATGAAGATCTTGGCGATGGCCAGTCCGAGTCCGGTTCCGGTGTCGGCTTCGCGGCGGAAGAAGAAGCCGAAGACGTCGTCCCGCCGGCTGGGCGGGATGCCCGGGCCGCGGTCGGCGACCGAGACGGTCACCGTGGCCGGGTCGCTCCGGTAGGCGCGGATGGTGATGGGTGTGCCCGGCGGGGCGTAGCGGGCGGCGTTGTCGAGCAGGTTGGTGAGGACCCGGCCGATGAGCACGGTGTCGACGTCGACGAGCGGCAGTTCCGCGTCGATGTCGGCGATGATCTGCCGTGGCGGGGGGCCGGGAAGCTCCCGCAGGACGCCGGCGATGAGATCGCCCGCCTCGGTCAGGCCGGTGCGTGGCCGCAGGACACCGGCCTGGACCCGGCTCATGTCGAGGAGATTGGTGACCAGGGCCGCGAGCCGATCGGTCTGGGCGTCGATGAGCCGGGCCAGCTCTCCGCGGGCGGCCTCGCTCAGGGCCGGGGCGAGGTCGGTGTCGGCGAGCACGGAGGAGGACGCCTTGATCGACGCCAGGGGGCTGCGCAGGTCGTGGGAGACCGCCGCGACCAGGGTGCGGGCGAGGTGTTCGACCTCGTGGGTCAGCTGTGCGCGCAGCGCCTCTTCGCGCAGCTGGGCCCGCTCTACGGCGAGGGCGATCTGGTTGGCGAACAGCAGCAGCGGCTCGCGTTGCTGTTCGGTGATCGTGACGCCGGTAATCGTCAGCACTCCGATGGGGCGTCCGGCGGCCACCAGTGCCAGTTGCACCGGCTCGCCCCTGCGCCCCTGGCCGGCGGGTGCGGCGAGGAGGTCGAGGTTGGTGACCTGCCCGGGCTGGGGATGCAGTCGCCGCAGCTCGGTCGGGTCGAGGTCCTCGCCGGCGGTGGCGGCGACGCGCAGCCGGTCGTCCTCGGGCAGCAGCAGCGCGACGTGGCCGGCGTCGAGCACATCGGCCAGGGCGGTCACGATGACGCTGAGCAGCTCGGGCAGCGGCCGGTCCTGGACGAGCTGGGTGGACAGGTCGAACAGTCGCCGCACCAGCAGACCGTGTTGCCGGGCCGCCGCTCTTGCGGCGTTCATGCCGGCCACCACCCGGGCGACGGGCAGCATGACCAGCACGTAGATGCCCAGTGCGGTCCAGTTCTCGTTCGCGCCGACTTCCAGCGTCAGGTAGGGCGGTATGAAGAAGAAGTCGTAGACCAGGAAGCCGCAGACGGTGCTGAGCACGCCGGTGAGGAAACCGCCGATGGTGACGCCGACGACGACCGGGACGACCAGCACCAGGGCCGTGGTGGCGATGCTGAGGTGGGTCCGCAGCGGCAGCATGGCGAGAGTGAGTACGGCCGTGCAGGCCAGTGCAGCGAGCGATCCGGCCAGATTACGGCGCACGGTGTCGGTCGTGGGGGTTCCTCTCGTGTGCCGGGTACGGCTGCCGGTTGTCGACATTTTTTCCACCAGCAATCTTGCCACCGGATCGTCTTCACTGAAGCGCCCTGGTCAGGGACCGCCTCTGGACCGCTTCCGGACCGCCCGGCCGCCGTGGCCGGGCGGCCGTGGGTTTCCACGGTCCCGGCCACGACGGCGGGTCCGCCTGCGGCTCGGCGGACATCGTCGGGCATCGGCGTCCGGCGCTACTTCAGCCCGGCCAGCGCCTCGTTGAGTTCGAGGACGTTGACGTGGGAGACGCCGAGGAACCCCCACTGGGACCCCTCCACATGGGCGGCGACCAGTGCGTGCACCTGGTCGCCCGGCAGGTGGCGGGCCGCCGCGACCGCGTCGGCCTGGGCGTAGGCGGCCGCGGGGCTGATGTCGGGGTCGATCCCGCTGCCGGAGGCGGCGACCAGTTCCGGAGTGGGCGTGATGCCCTGCTTCCGCAGGGCGGCGGCCCGCTTCTTGTAGGTGTCGACCAGTTCCTTCGAGCGGGGACCGAGGTTGGATCCGCCGGTCACCGTCGGGTCGTCACCGTCGGGGCGGCCCTGGAACCACTGCGGTCCCTTCCACTGCTGCCCGACCAGGGCGGATCCGTTCGTACCGAGCGACCCATCGGCCTGGTGGTGGAACAGCGCCTGCCCGATGCCGGTCTCCGCCAGCGGGTAGGCCAGTCCGAGCAGGACGAAGAAGACGGCCGAGACGATCACGCCCCGCCACAGGTTCACCCACAGCATGACAACTCCATGACGATTCCCATCCGACGCCGCGATGTGCGGGTCTGAGGCAGTGCGGTTCTTGATTGGGTGCGGTTGCCGACCGGCATGCGGGGCTCAGTAGGCATGCAGGACGGTGAGGATCAGGTCGATGAGCTTGATCCCGATGAACGGGACGATCAGCCCTCCGACGCCGTAGACCAGCACGTTGCGGCGAAGGATCGCGGTCGCGCCGGACGCCCGGAACCGCACGCCGCGCAGCGCCAGCGGGATCAGCGCGACGATGACCAGCGCGTTGAAGATGACCGCGGACAGCACTGCCGAGGTCGGGCTGTGCAGGCCCATGATGTTGAACGCGTGCAGCTGCGGGAACGTCGTCAGGAACAGGGCCGGGATGATCGCGAAGTACTTGGCGACGTCGTTGGCGATGGAGAAGGTCGTCAGCGCACCCCGGGTGATCAGCAGCTGTTTGCCGATCTCGACGATCTCGATGAGCTTGGTCGGGTTCGAGTCGAGGTCGACCATGTTGCCGGCCTCTTTGGCGGCGGTGGTGCCCGTGTTCATGGCCACGCCGACGTCGGCCTGGGCGAGGGCGGGGGCGTCGTTGGTGCCGTCGCCGGTCATCGCGACCAGCTTCCCGCCCTCCTGTTCGGCCTTGATCAGCTGCATCTTCCTGTCCGGGGTCGCCTCGGCCAGGTAGTCGTCCACGCCCGCCTCCTGGGCGATCGCGGCGGCGGTGAGCGGGTTGTCACCGGTGATCATGACGGTGCGGATCCCGATGGCGCGCAGCTCCGCGAACCGCTCGGCGATGCCCTGCTTGACCACGTCCTTGAGTTCGATCACGCCCAGCACCTTCGGCCCGTCGGCGACCGCCAGGGGGGTGGCGCCGGCCTTGGCGACCCTTTCGACGATCGAGTCCAGCTCCGGCGGCAGGGTGCCGCCCTGCTCGACGACCCAGCGCTTGACGGCCTCTGCGGCGCCCTTGCGGATGGACCGGCCGGCGATGTCCAGCCCGGACATACGGGTGGTCGCGGTGAACGGGACAAAGGTGTGGGACGGGCCCAGGTCACGCTCGCGCAGTCCGTAGCGTTCTTTCGCGAGGACGACGATGGAGCGCCCTTCCGGGGTCTCGTCGGCCAGCGAGGCCAGCTGCGCGGCGGCGGCCAGGTCGGCCTCGCCGCAGCCACCGACCGGGTGGAAGGCGGACGCCATCCGGTTGCCGAGGGTGATGGTGCCGGTCTTGTCCAGCAGCAGGGTCTGCACGTCGCCGGCGGCCTCGACGGCACGGCCGCTCATCGCGAGCACGTTGCGCTGCACCAGCCGGTCCATGCCGGCGATGCCGATCGCGGACAGCAGCGCGCCGATCGTGGTCGGGATCAGGCAGACCAGCAGCGCGACGAGGATGACCACCGACACATGCGTGCCGGAGAAGCTCGCCAGCGGCTGCACCGTGACCACCACCGGGACGAAGACGATCGTGAGCGCGGCCAGCAGGATCGCCAGCGCGATCTCGTTCGGGGTCTTCTGCCGCTTGGCCCCCTCGACCAGGCGGATCATCCGGTCCAGGAACGTCTGTCCCGGCTCGGCGGTGATGCGCACGACGATCCGGTCGGAGAGCACCCGGGTTCCGCCGGTGACCGCGGAGCGGTCGCCGCCGGACTCGCGGATCGTCGGGGCGGACTCGCCGGTGATCGCCGACTCGTCGACCGACGCCGCGCCCTCGATGATCTCGCCGTCGGAGGGGATCACGTCCCCGGCCTCGCACACCACGACGTCCCCGGTGCCCAGCTCTCCCGCCGCGACCCGCTGCTCGCTGCCGTCGGGTGCCAGCCGGCGGGCGTCGGTCTCGGTACGGGTACGGCGCAGGGTGTCGGCCTGCGCCTTGCCGCGGCCCTCGGCCATCGCCTCGGCGAAGTTGGCGAACAGCACCGTCAGCGCCAGCCACACGGTCACCAGCCAGGTGAACACGCTGGGGTGCGCGATCGCCTCGACCAGGGTGACCACGGTGCCGATCAGCACCACGAACATGACCGGGTTCTTGATCTGCACACGGGGGTCGAGCTTGCGGACCGAGTCCACCGCGGCCTGCCGCAGGATCTGCGGGTCGAACAGACCGCGCCGGTTCACCACGCCGCGTGGCCCGTGCGGTGTACCGGGCCCCGCATCCGGCTTGTCAAGGACATGAACGTCCTGCATCACAGCATTCCTTTCCACACGCGCAACGAGCGCGGTGACAGGGGGTATTCGCATGGGGTACGCACCGGATTCACGTACCTCAGAAGAGTCCGTGGCTGACGTGCTCGACCAGCGGCCCCAGAGCCAGGGCCGGGAAGAACGTCAGCGCGCCCACGATCAGGATCACGCCGGTGAGCAGGCCGACGAACATCGGCTTGTCCGTGCGGAAGGTCCCGAGCCCCGCGGCCGCGGGCTTCTTCGCCGCCAGGCTGCCGGCCAGCGCCAGCACCGGGATGATCATCCCGAACCTGCCCAGCAGCAGCCCGATCGTGCCGGTGATGTTGTAGAAGGGGGTGTTCGCGCTCAGCCCGCCGAACCCGGAGCCGTTGTTGTTGGTCTGGGACGTGTAGGCGTAGAGGATCTCGGAGAACCCGTGCGGCCCGGCATTGAGCGGCCCGGCCCTGCCGACGCCGGTCGCGGCGGCGACCGCGGTCAGCACCAGCACCGTGATCGGCATGACCAGCACGCCGAGAGCGGCGAGTTTCACCTCTCTGGCCTGGATCTTCTTGCCGAGGTACTCCGGTGTCCGGCCGACCATCAGGCCGCCGATGAACACCGTGATCACCGCGAACAGCAGGATCCCGTACAGGCCGGTCCCGACGCCGCCGGGGCTGACCTCGCCGAGCATCATGCCGGTCAGCATCGCGAACCCGCCGATCGGCGTGTACGAGTCCGCCGCCGAGTTCACCGAGCCGGTGGAGGTCTGCGTCGAGGTCACGTTGTACAGCGACGACGACAGCACCCCGAACCGGGTCTCCTTGCCCTCCATGTTGCCGATGCCGGCGTCACTGAGGCCGGCAGCGGCCATCGCCGGGCTGCCATGGTGCTCGGCCACCGCCGCCATCGTCACCCAGCCGGCGAAGAGAACCGTCATGACCGCGAGGATCGCCAGGCCCTGGCGGGTGCTGAACACCATCTTCCCGAACACGTAGGTGAACGCGACCGGGATGCACAGGATCAGCAGGATCGACAGCAGGTTCGTCAGGCCGGTCGGGTTCTCCAACGGGTTGGCGCCATTGGCGTTGAAGAACCCGCCTCCGTTCGTGCCGAGCTGCTTGATGACCTCCTGCGAGGCCATCGGGCCGCGGCCCAGCACCTGGGCGGCGCCGGTCAGCTCGTTGTGGACCGGCACCGAGCCGGCCAGCGTCTGCACCGTGCCCTGCCCGATGAAGACGACCGCCGCCACGAACGCGATCGGCAGCAGCACGTAGATCGTGCCGCGGACCAGGTCCACCCAGAAGTTGCCGATCGTCGCCGATCCCTTGCGGGCGAAACCGCGCACCAGCGCGATCGCCACCGCCATTCCGACCGCCGCGGACAGGAAGTTCTGCACCGCGAGTGAGCCCATCTGCGAGAGATAGGACATCGTCGTCTCACCCGAGTACGACTGCCAGTTCGTATTCGTCACGAACGACACCGACGTATTCCACGCCGTGTCCGCCCGCACCGCGCCGAAATGCTGCGGATTGAACGGCAGGGACCCCTGCAGTCGGAATATGCCGTAGGTGATCAGCAGCGCCACGCCGGAGAAGCCGACCACGGACGCGGCGTACCGCTGCCATGTCTGCTCCGACTCCGGCGACACCCGCAGAGCGCGGTATACGGGCCGCTCCAGCCACGTCAGCCAGCGGGAGCGGCCCTCGTACACCGCGACCATGTACGAGCCGAGGAACCGCCAGCACAACCCCAGCACGACGACCATCACGACGACGGTCCATGCGAACGCCATCAGAACCGCTCCGCCTTGAACAGTGCCACGCCCACATAGATGAACGTGGCAATCGACAACACCAACAGCAACACGTCAGTCGCGCTCACACTCGCTCCAAGCACCAGATCAGGCCGAGCATGGCGGCCACGAATCCGACGATTCCGATCACAACCCAGGTATCTGCCACGTCTGCAGCCTGGCCGGGTGCCCGGTAGCGGCGAGGTGGAAGCACCGGCCCATGCGGTGGAAAAAGAGTGAACGGGCTGAAGGAGTCGCTTGAAGCGCTCGCGTGGCCTCAGCGCTCAGGGCGAGCGACGAGCGACGAGCGCGTGGGGCGTTGCGGGACGTGTCTGCGGTGGTGTGTCCAGGGCGGCGGGGGAGGGAGGAGGGGCGGCCGGCGCATGGCCGGCGCGCCCGCCCCTCCCTCGGCCGCCGGGAGGTTCAGGTCCTGGTCGGGGTGATGCAGCCGTCCGGGATGTCCTGGAGGCCGGTGTGGGCCGCGTAGGGGTCCAAGGAGGTCGATTTCGGCGCCTTGTCCGCCGCCTTGTAGTACAGGGGGTGGATGTACCCGTCTTCGGGTGCCCTGCAGTCGACGTTGACGAGGCGGCGTACACCCTCGCGCAGGGCGAGTCCGCCGTGGCCGGCGGCGAGGGTGATGTGGCGCCGGACGATGACGCGGGAGGCTTCCGGCGCTCCCGGGACGATCTCCCAGCCGCCATGGGCCTTCGTGACCGCGTAGACGAAGGTGTAGTCGGCGTGCACGAGGAGCTCGCCGGACGAGGAGACCTCGTACGTCATCGTTCCCCGCGTCTTCATCGCGCCCTCGACGACGACATCCTTCTCCGGGTCGAACCGGGTGAAGACGTCGAGCGGGCTGTGCCCCTTGCCGGGGTGCTCCAGCGCGTCCTGGAGTTCCCTCGTGCCGGGGTCACGCGGGTCGAGGAGGTCCAGCGCGGCCGACGGCGTCTCTCCCGTCAGCGGGGCGGGCGTCACATTGGACTCGATGAGGAACTCCCTGCTGTGGCGCAGGGCGGCGGCGACCTCGGTCGCGCTGTAGTCGTCGGTGGCCTCGGCTCTCGGTGCCACGATGCCGTGGGAACCGTCCTCCCACGCGGCGGCGGGCGAGCCCCGGAACGGCAGGCGGACCGTGGCCGGCCACTCGTCGGGCCACATGTCCTCTTGCAGCAGTTGGGGTGCGTAGGGCTCCTTCGCCGGCCGGTGTCCGGTGACGGAGTTCAGCCACACACCGAATCCCGTCAGGACGAGTGCCCCGGCGGATGCCAGCAGTACCGCCTTGCGGCGCCGCCGCGACTTGTCGCGGCGCAGCGCTTCCTCACGCCCGGGGTCCTGCTGATCCGCCCGCAACCGGGCGACGAAGTCCGATGGTTCCGCCATGCTCTTTCCCCTCCGCATTCACCTGCCGTGCACCGCCGCGGGCCGGCACCCCCCTGGTGCCGGCCTGGTGGACACCCGTAAGTGCCGGGACGATTTGCGCTGTTGTCCTGGTGGGCAGTGGTGTCCGCGAGAAAGCGGTGACGAGCGGCGAACCTACCCGTATCAACGACGGGGCGCCAACGAGTAACTCACCCCGGATGAGGTGTTGTGCTCGCTTTTCCACGTTTCGTCGCCCGGGATCTCCACATATTCATCCGTGAGCCGGTTCCACGTGTGAATCCGCGTCCGGCGCATGGCCGTTGGGCTGCTGTTCATCGGACTCCGCCACCATCCCGAAGGTATCCGGGCCGGACTCCGTCCGAGGTGGTGCGACGCCCGCACGTCGCGAAATCTGTGATTCCTGACGCCGCCGGGCCCGTCGCCGGGTCGCATGCCCCGGTAGTTCGTGGCATTTGCCACTTCAGTGCTCACCCAAGACCGATCGAGGCTGTTTCCGTGGTCCAGACAGACACCGAGCGCATGGCGGATGTGCGAGACATGTATATGGCGCACACCATGATGCGTCGGGAATTCCGTCTCCTTCCCCAGCTCATCCGCGATGTCGCACCGGGCGACACCAGGCGGGCTGAGATCGTGGCGTCGCACGCCGACAAGGTGTGTCTCATCCTGCATCTGCACCACGAGGGCGAGGACATGATCGTGTGGCCGCGGCTCCTGGAGCGCGGCGGCGAGCGGAGCGCGGCGATCGTGCCCACGATGGAGGGACACCACCACGGCATCGACGCCGCCCTCACCGAAGTGAACGGACTCCTCGCGGCATGGCTACCACTGCTCGGGACGGCGAACCGCTGGCCGAGGCGGTCGACCGGCTGCTCGACAGGCTCCTTGAGCACATGGCCATGGAGGAGAAGGAAATCCTGCCCCTGGCCGCGGAGTTCATCACCGCCGCGGAGTGGGCCCGGCTCGGCGAGCACGGGATAGCGAAGAGCCCGAAGAAGGACCTGCCGCTGTCCTTCGGCATGATGATGTACGAGGGCGACCCCGAGGTGATCAAGGAGGTCCTCGGGCACGCGCCGCTCGTCCCCCGGCTGATCATGCCGATCCTGGCGCCGCGGCTGTACGCCTCGCACGCCAAGCGCGTGTACGGAACCCCCACACCGCCCCGCGTCGGGTCCTGACCCGCAGCTGCCTCGGCGGTGCCCCCGGCGCCGCACAACGGCGTAGGGACGCCGGACCGTGTCCGGCGTCCCTACGCCTGCCGCGCCCGGTGGGCCGGCCTCGCCCTACGCGTGATTCAGCACCGTCGACTCCAGGTCGGAGGCGATCAGTTCGATCATTGCGGTGGTGCCGGCGGGGTCGAAGAAGTGCCCGCCGGACAGAACGGTGAAGTTGAACTCCGCCGAGGTTTCCCGGTCCCCAGCACCGGCTCCAGCGCGGCCGTCAACTCATTGATCAGTACCTCGAAGTCGAGGATGACGTCCTCGTGCCGGCGGTCTTCCCTGCCCGGATATTGGACGGCCACCACTTCGACGTCCTAGGACAATTGGGTCGGCCAGCGGTGAAATAGCGACGCCGCGCCGCCGGCATAGGGAAAGCAAATCAGGCGCATCGCCGATGAGCTGGGATTTCGTGCGCGCAACCACCGACTCGATGTCTCTGAAGTCATGGCGAAGTGCATTCCAATCCAAGGGTGGTCCTGGGCTCGTCGCCGAAATACTGCCGGCGGGCATCCGGACGCGCGAAAGGCTCGCGTCTGGCCGGCACCAAAGATATCAGCGTGACGGTCCGGTCAGACCGGGCCGTGATGTGGAGTTCAACACCGGCGGTGGTTCGGTGCGTAGAAGTCGTGGAAGTCGTGGAAGCCGTAGAAGTCAAGGACGGCGCTGAGCTTTTCGGTGAGCCGTCGTCGCCGGCCTTGCCGGCAGGGACAGGGCGCGCACACGGCGGTGCGTCAACGGAGCCGCGGCGGCGCCCAGGACGATCAGGCCGCAGCCGGTCAACGCCGTTCGTACGCCGAAGTGGTGCGCTATCGGGGCGACGGCCAAGGAGGCCAGGGGGACGGGAGCGAGTTCCGCCAGACCGGAGAACGCCATGACCCGGCCGAACGCCGCATCGGGGATGCGGCGTTGAAGCAGGACGTTCCAGAGGGTCGCCATCAACGCCTGGCCCGCCCCGGCCAGCAGGTACCCCGGCACCACCAGGAGCAGGCCGCTCCCACCGGCCATGGCCAGCATGGGAGCCGCCATCAGTGCCGTTCCCCAGCAGAAGAGCCACCCCACACGACGGACGTGCCACCACAAGGCCATGGCGGCCCCCGTCAGCAGCCCCGCGGTGAACCCGGTCATCGCCAGACCCCACCCGGCTGCTCCGCCCAGGCGATCCTGTCCATAGGCGGGTCCCAGCGCCTGGTAGGACACCAGCCAGACCGGCACCACCAGGAGGCCCTGGGCGAGCATCAGGCCCAGCCACGGGCGGACTGCGATCTCGCGCCACCCCTCACTCAGGCCCGCGGGACGCCCACGCTTTCGTGCACCGGCGGGCTTCGGCATGTGGAGACCGGTGTAGATCAGCCCTGCGACCAGATACGTGGCCGCATCCCAGGCGATGGCCCACTGGGGACCCGCCGCAGCGACGACCGTGCCGCCAAGGGCAGGCCCGCCGAGCTTCACCGAGTTCTGTGCCAGACGCATCAGGGCATTGGCCTGACGCAACTGCTCCGGCGGCACCACGGTCCGCAGCACCCCACTGGAGGCCGGGCCGATGAAGGCTCCCGCCATCCCGCCGAGCACCGCGAGCGCGGCCAGGGTGCCAGACCTGGGCCGCACCCGTCCACACCAGGACGGCGGCGCACCCCTGCCCCAGAGCGGCGACCGTGTTGGCGGCCACCAGTACCGCGGTCCGCGACCACCTGTCGGCCGCGGCTCCGCCGGCCAGCAGCAGCGCCGCGCGCGCCGAGATGTCGGCAGCCAGCACGATGCTCAGCCCACTCACGCCGCCGCCCAGCCCGAGGACGGCGAACGCCAGGGCGACCGGCGAGACGGCGGTGCCCGTCCAGGAGAGCACCCGGGCCGTGAAGTGCCGCCTGAACAGCGGAACGGACAAGGGAAGCCATGCCGACCGGAATCGGGATGCGGAACCGGATGACGTCGCGCCCCACCCGAACAAGCGATCACCGTAGCCCTGCTCCCGCCGCCGAGATCGACACCTCGACGGCCCCCCGGATCGGATCAACGACGATCACCGTAGCCGTGGGACGACGCCGTCGAGGGGGAGGGCCACCGCGGAATGAGGTGTAGCAGTGTGTAGGGTCCGCTACGGTGGTGGTATGAGCAGCAGCCACAAGCAGATCAACGTGCGGGTGGACGAGGCGACCGCCGCCGGGATCGAGGCGCGGGCGAAGGCCGTCGGCATGAGCGTGCCCGACTACGCCCGCCAGGTCCTCGCGGACGAGGCCAATGACCTGCGGCATCGGTTCCTTGGCGCGGGCGCGCACTTCGCCGACGCCTGGGGTGACACCTTCGCGGAGCAGTTCGGGCACCCGAAGGCCGGCGACGGCACCGGAGCTGGTGCCGGGGCCGCTGCGTGATCGTCCACATCGATCGTGCATGGCTGCTGGACCTCGCGCACCAGAACATGCCGGGTGACCCCGACATCACCGATTTCGGGTCGATGGCGGCTGCCGTGGCGCGGCACGCGGACAAGGTGATGGAGACCCCCGTCTACACGGAGGTGCACCATCGCGCGGCCGCACTGATGCACCAGCTCATCCGGGTGCCGGCGCTGGACTACGCCAACGAGTTGTTCGGCGCGGTGGTGGCGGCGGCCTACCTGACGGCGAGCGGGGCCATCGTCACCGTGGGCGCGAAAGAGGCAGCGGAGCTGGCGGCCCGGATCGACCGGGACGCGCTGGACGTCAGGGCGGTCGCGGAAGCCATCCGGGGATGGGTGGCGTAGCCGGCCGCGTCCGGCAGACCCCGAGGCGCCCCACCTTGTAACCGGTCCGCCATTCGTATGGCGATGAGCTGCGAGTCTTCAGCCTTATCAGAGCGACGAGCACGTATCGTCGATTCGCATTCGACAGACGCCTCATCCCGTAGTCACTTCACTCGGCGACGTCCCGCCCGGCTGATGGGCGGCCCAGACCGCCGTGTGCCGAGCTGCCTCTACGATGCAGGCCATGGCGACATCCGAATCCGCGCCACTCGTAGTGCAGCCACGTTGCCACGACACGGCCTCAAGATAGGCCCCCTACCACCGCCAAGGTCTGCGTCTTATGGCTCAGTTGCCGTCATCTTCTGCCGTCAGGAGACGAGAATTGGCGACATCGCGCCGACCTCGGTCGTCGCAGCGATGGGTTACGGGTTCGGCATCCCGAAGAGCACGACTGCCAGGAAGATCCCCACCGGAATAGCGACAGCGAGGGCGAACCCAGCAAGGCAGCCCCATGTGGTCAGTCTGGCGCTGGTTCTCTCATAGTCATCGCTCTTCGGCACGCCCCCATCCAACCGTCACATGCATCCGTCCCGCTACCACTTCGCTGCCGTACTGAACCGGTGCGGCAGACGCCGTACGCGCCGCGGCGGTGGCCTCAGCATTGGCCTGGGAGCGTCCCCTACTCGAGGGTGACCAAGTCGTCTTCACTCGGCGCGGCCCACAGCACGAGTTGTTTCCTGTACGTCCCCAGCCACATAGTCGCCGTGCATCCATCCGAATACTTCAGGTAAACGGCAGTGCTGTCCACCGAACCCTGGGCGGACGCTGACCTGCGGCAACGCGGCCTCGTCGCCGGTGTTCCCCGGGACTCCCCGCTGGGCACCGCCCCACCTGGCAGGGCTGCGGCACGTCCGATCCCCTCGATGCGAACCATGGGCGCGACGGTCGATGAGGTCTGTCGGGCACGTCAGCCTGTCGCCTGGGGCCGGTGTTGGTCGACCTCCTGACCGGCAACGCCTGGGCCGGGACGTCGTCCCGGCTCAGGCG